>JBDTPR010000381.1:0-6650 GCA_039932635.1 Candidatus Solibacter sp. | reverse complement strand
ACGGCCTGACCATCAACGGCGCCAGCACGCCTGAAAAGCGCGGGAACGTCATCGCCATCTACATGACTGGCGAAGGCAAGACCGACCCTCAGGGTGTCGATGGCGCCGTGATCCCGGCGGTTGTCAGCGCCCTCAAAAAGCCCTTGCTGCCGGTGACGGTCACGATCGGCGGAGTCGATGCCGTGGTGGCTTACGCGGGCTCGGCTCCCGGGCTGATCTCCGGTGTGATGCAGGTCAACGTGACGATTCCGGCCACCGCGCCTCTTGGGACGCAGCCGGTAGTGGTTACCGTGGGTACCGCCAAATCGCAGTCCGGAGCCAGTGCGGCAACGGTGGTCGTAGCAGCCCAGTAGACCGCAGCGTGTGGAGCAGGTGGTTTGCTTAGAAACCCGCCTGCTCCGTGCGCGCGATGATCTCTCCCTGCAACGCCGGCGTGAGGTCGCAGAAGTAATCGCTGTAGCCCGCCACCCGCACGATTAAATCCTTGTGCTTCTCCGGATCGCGCTGTGCTTCTCGCAAGGTCTCCGCGGTCACAATATTGAACTGAATGTGGTGGCCATCCAGCTTGAAGTAGGAGCGTACCAGGCTCGCCAGATGGTTCAGGCCCGCTTCGCCCTCCACCAGTTGTGGTGCGAATTTCTGATTTAAGAGCGTGCCCCCGGTGCGGGCGTGATCCAGCTTCGCCGCCGATTGGATCACCGCTGTCGGACCCTGCCGGTCGGCGCCCTGTGCGGGCGAGATTCCATCGCTCAGCGGTTCCCACGCATGCCGGCCGTCGGGCGTCGCGCCCGTCACGCTGCCGAAATATACATGGCACGTGGTGGATAAGTAATTCACCCGGTACGCCCCGCCCTTGGTATTGGGGCGGCCGTTGATCTCGTCGTAAAAGGCGTCGAAGATTTCGCGCAGGATGGCGTCGGCGTAGGCATCGTCGTTGCCGTATTTCGGAGTCTTGTTCCACAACTGCAGGCGTAGCTTTTCGCAGCCCGCGAAGTCGGCCTCCAGGGCGCACAATAATTCGTCCATCGTGGCCGTGCCCCGCTCGTAGACGTGATGCTTGATCGCCGAGAGGCAATCGGTCACGCTGCCGGGCGAGGTCCCCATGATGTACGTCGTGTTGTAGCGGGGACCGCCGTCGTTGTAGTCGCGGCCTTTGGCGATGCAATCGTCCACCAGCACGGAGAGAAACGGCGCCGGCATGTGCACCGCGTACAGCCGCTCGATCACCTGATTGCCGCGGATCTTGATATCCACGAAATGCTTCAACTGCCGCCGGAATGCTGTGAACAACTCGCCGTAAGTGGCGAACTCGCGCGGGTCGCCCGAGCGTACGCCAACCTGTTTCCCTGTGCGCCGGTCGTACCCATTGCACAGCGTGATCTCCAGGACCTTCGCGGTGTTGAAGTAGCCCGTCAGGATGTAGGCTTCCTTGCCGAAGGCGCCGGTCTCCACGCACCCGCTAGTACCGCCCGCGCGCGCATCTTCCATCGATTTACCCTGCCGCAGCAGTTCCTCGACGACCATGTCCGCGTTGAAGATGGAGGGCTGTCCCCACCCCTTGCGCACGATCTCCAGGCCGCGCTTCAAAAAGCGTTCGGGGTTCTTCTTACTCAATTGCAGATTCGACGAGGGCTGTAGCAGCCGCATCTCGTCGATCACATCCAGAATCAGATACGTGACCTCGCTGACCCCGTCCGAACCGTCGCCCTTCAACCCGCCGGTGTTGATATTGCAGAAGTCCGTGTAGGTGCCGCTCTCCGCCGCCGTCACCCCGACTTTCGGTGGCGCGGGCTGATTGTTGAACTTCACCCAGAAGCATTGCAACAGCTCCTGTGCGGTTTCCCGTGTGAGGGCGCCGTTGGCGAGACCACCTTCGTAGAACGGCGCGAGATGCTGATCCAGGCGCCCGGGGCTGAACGAATCCCAGGTGTTCAACTCCGTGATCACGCCCAGATGCACGAACCAGTAGGCCTGCAACGCTTCGTGGAAATCGCGCGGCGCCTCCGCCGGAACCCTGCGGCATACTTCCGCGATATGCAGCAACTCGTTACGTCGCGCGATGTCGGCGGTCTCATCCGCCATGCGCCGAGCCAAATCGGCATGCCGCTCGGCGAAACGCATCACCGCGCCAGCGGCGATGCGCATCGCCTTCAATTCCTGCTGCCGGTCCCACGCCCGCGGATCGCCCTGGAAATCGAGCGCAGCCAGCGCCGCGTCGATCTCCGCCTGAAGCTGGCGCAGTCCCTTGCGGTAGATCAGGTCGCCCAGCACGGTGTGACCGGGCGCGCGCTGCTCCATGAACTCGGTGAAGATTCCGGCGGCGTAGGCGTCCTTCCACTCCGGGGTCATCTCGGCGAAAATGCGGTCGCGCATCGACCCGCCGCGCCAGTACGGAATCACTTCCTCGCGCTGTATGCGCCGCGCCTCGTCGCTCACCGAGTAGGAGATCTTCTCGCGCGTATGCAGGATCTCGAGATCTTCCATACTGTGGCAGCACAGTTCCGGATACGACGGCGTGCCCTTGGGCGACGGACCGCGTTCGCCGACAATCAGCTCGCCGTCCTCGATGTGGATCGCCTTACGTTCCATCAGGTACGCCAGCGATTGCGCGCGCCGCACCGGCGTGGAGAGCGCCGCGTCGCACGCGAGGTAGAACTCCGTCATCAATTGGGCGCGCTCCAGCGAGAGCCACGGCTTGATTTCCAGACTGCAGGCGCGCAAGCGCGCCACTCGCTCGGTCATAGATTCTCCTTACTGCTGCTTCACCGGTACTCCCGCCGCCCGCATTTGCGCCGCGATCTGGGCCATCGACTCCGCGTCCGTGGACGGTGTGTCCGGGAGTAGGTACTCGCGGCCGAGGCGGCGGTACTTCTCCGTGCCCGTCGGATGGTAGGGCAGGAACTCGACCCGCTCGACGGCCAGTCCGGCCAGGTACTCGCACGCCTGGCGTACGTCGTCGGCGCCGTCATTTACGCCGGGCACCACAGGGATGCGCACCGCCACCTGCCGCCCCGCGGCCACCAGGGCTTCCAGGTTCTCCAGGATGTTGCGATTGCCCGCGCCCGTGTACGTGCGGTGCCGCCCCGCGTCGAGGATCTTCAGGTCGTAAAGGATGATGTCCGCGAGTGCGCCGATGCGCAGCACCTGTTCGCGCGGCGCCGCCCCGCAGGTCTCGATTGCGGTGTGGATGCGCCGCGAGCGGCACTCGGTCAGGAGGGCCTCCAGAAGTTCCGGCTGGCTAAACGGCTCGCCGCCGGTAAAGGTCGCGCCGCCGCCCGAATCGTCGAAGAAGACCAGGTCGCGCTCGATCTCCTTGATGATTTCGCCGGCCGTCATCTCCCGTCCGGACACTGTGCGCGCCTCGGCACCGCAGAAATCCACGCAAGTGCCGCAGCGCTGGCAGTCTTCTGTCACCGTCATACGATCGCCAACCCGCTGGATCGCGGAGTGCGGGCACGCTGTCCGACACTCGCCGCACAATTGGCAGCGTTCCGCCGAATACATTACGTCGGGAGTGAAGTTCTGACTCTCGGGGTTGTGGCACCACAAGCAGGAAAGCGGGCAGCCCTTGAAAAACACGGCGGTGCGGATCCCCGGCCCATCGTGCAGCGAAAACCGCATGATGTTGAAAATCAACCCGCGCACTTCGACCTTGTTATTGACGATCACAAGACCTCTAAATCTGAAATTACTGTAGCATGTTTGCGATTAGCCCATTGGAGCCACCTATTAGCTGAATCCCAGGCTATCCTGAACTAATCCAACACCTAGTCACTGTCATACTCAGTAGTCGAGGGGAATGTATGAAATCGTTTGTAAGATCGGGTGTTCTCCCGATCATCCTGCTGGCAGTTCTGGCCGGCTGCGGTTCCAAGGGGCCGCAAAATGTTTCTGCCCAGGCGCCGCCGCCTACTGTTGAGGTCACGCGAGCCGAGCCCTCTTCCGCCGATATTTACGCCGAGTACCCTGCGCAGACGTACGCCCGGAACATGGTGGACGTGCGCGGCCGCGTTTCCGGCTATATCGAAAAGTGGCTGTTCCGTCCCGGTCAGGAAGTCACTGCCGGACAACCGCTTTACGTGCTGGACCGGCGCCCGTTTCTGGCCCAGGTGGAGCAGGCTCAGGGCAACCTGAACCAGACGCAGGCCGACCTGAGCTTCGCGCAGCGACAGGTCTCCCTTCTGCAGGCTGAAGCCAACCTGGCAGCCTCGGAATCCAATCTGGTGAAGGCGCAGCAGGATCACGAGCGCCTCAAACCGCTGGTGGAGCAGGACGCCGCCGCCAAGCAGGACCTGGATGCCGCAGTGGCCGCGCTGCGGTCCGCTGAAGCTAGCGTGCGCGCCAACAAGGCCAACGTCGAGCAGACCAAACTGACCACCGAAACCCAGGTCAAATCGACCGAAGGCAAAGTGCAGGCGCAGCGCGGCGCGCTTGAGACTGCGAATCTGAATGTGCAATACGCCACCATCACCGCGCCTATCAGCGGACTGATCGGCGACACGCAGGTCCCGGTGGGCGGCCTGGTAAATCCCAATGCCGCGGGGCCGCTGACCACCATCGTTCCGCAGGACCCGATCTTCGTGCGGTTTAAGGTCAGTGAAGCGCAGTACCTTTCATTGATGGGGAAGAATCCGGCGGCCAAAAATGGTCCTTCGCTGCAGCTCATTCTCGCCGACAATTCCGTCTTCGCGTACTCGGGCAAGATTGCCAACTCGCTCAATCAAGTTGACCCGCGTACCGGCACGCTCGAACTGCAGGCTGAATTCCCCAATCCCCAGCACCGCCTGTTGCCCGGCCAGTTCGGCCGCATACGGTATGTGGCGGAGCACCGCACCAACGTCCTGTTGGTGCCGCAGCGCGCGGTGCAGCAGAACCAGAGCATACAGAGCGTCTTTGTGGTGGATGGAGCCAACAAGATCGAGGCCCGTCCGGTCAAGACCGGAGCCCGCGTGGGTGAATCCTGGCTGATCGAAGATGGCCTGAAGCCCGGCGACCGCGTGGTGGTCGAGGGTTTGCTGACGGTACGTCCCGGCATCGCCGTCAAGCCCGTCCCCTACCCGTCCAGACAGGGGAGCTAATCTTCCATGGCACGTTTCTTTATCAATCGTCCCGTCTTCGCGATGGTGATCGCCATCGTGATTATCATCCTTGGCGCGGTCGCCATCCCGGGCCTGCCGATCTCGGCATACCCGCAGGTGGTGCCGCCCTCGGTGCAGATTACGGCCAACTATCTGGGCGGCAACGCCACCGATTTGGAGAAGACCGTCGCACAGCCGATCGAAGAACAACTTGTCGGCCTTGACGGCATGTTGTACTACCAATCCACCTCGGCTAACAACGGAGCGCTGACGCTCACCGTCACGTTTAAATTGGGGACGAACCCCGACATCGCGGCGGTACAGACGCAGAATCGGGTCAATGTCGCCCTGCCGCGACTGCCTCCGGAAGTGCAGCGCCAGGGCGTCACCGTAAAGAAGGTGTCCTCCGCGTTTCTGATGGCCGTCAGCCTGGTGGCGAGCGACCCGCGATATGACGCGCTCTTCCTGACCAACTACGGGCAGATTAATCTGGTCAATCAAATCGGCAGCCTTCCAGGCGTGGGTGAATCGCGCCTCAGTTCGGCGCAGGTCTACTCGATGCGCGTGTGGCTGAATCCCGATAAGATGACCAAGCTCGGCGTCACGGCCACCGACGTCTCCACCGCGATCCAGGCGCAGAATCGCCAGAATCCGGCGGGAGCCATCGGCCAGGCGCCCTCGCCGCGCGGCACCGATTTTCAGTACGCCGTCACCGCACCGGGCCGGCTCACCGACGCGTCGCAGTTCGAAGACATCGTGGTGCGCGCCCAGCCCGACGCCTCGCTGCTGCGCGTGCGCGACATCGGCCACGTGGAACTCGGCGCGCAGACCTATTCGGGCTTCAGCCGTTTGAACGGCAAGCCTTCGGCCAACGTGATTGTCTACCTGGCGCCCGGCGCCAATGCTGTGGAGACTGCCGACGCAGTCATCAGGTACATGGAGAGCGTGAAATCGACGTTCCCCAAAGGTGTCGATTATGTGGTGCCGTACAACTCCACCATGTTCGTACGTGCCGCCATCAAGGACGTGCTGATAACGCTGATGGAAGCCATCGGCCTGGTCATTTTGGTGGTCTTCGTCTTCCTGCAGAATTGGCGTGCGACTCTGATTCCGCTGCTCACCGTGCCGGTCGCCGTAGTGGGAACCTTCGCGATGTTTCCGCTGCTGGGCTTCTCGATCAATATCACCAGCATGTTCGGCCTGGTGCTGGCCATCGGTATCGTGGTGGACGACGCCATCGTGGTGGTGGAAGCCGTGCAGCGGCACATCGACGACGGCATGAGTCCCAAAGAAGCCACCGCGCAGGCGATGGCAGAGGTGTCCGCGCCCGTGGTGGCGATCGCCTTTATTTTGGCTGCGGTGTTTATTCCCGTGGCGTTCATCGGCGGCATCAGCGGCGAAATCTATAAACAGTTCGCGCTCACCATCGCGGTCAGCGTGCTGTTGTCGGCGTTCAGTGCGCTCTCGCTGAGTCCCGCGCTGGCCGCGCTTTTGCTGCGCCCGCACAAGGAAGGCAAGTCGTGGCTCTCACGGCCGTTCGATTGGTTCAACCGCGCATTCACGGCGACCACG
>JBDTPR010000380.1:0-6654 GCA_039932635.1 Candidatus Solibacter sp. | reverse complement strand
CGATCGAGGACACGAACCGCGCCACGCCTGAGGATGTGCGCAAGTTCTATCAGACAGTGGCCGCGATACCTGCGAGCACGATCGCACCCGCGCCGCCCGCTAGTACGCGGCGCGAGATGGGCGGTCCCGCGGAAACGCGCGTTTGCGTGCCGGTGGGCGCCACTCCTTCGAGTGCGCGCCAAGCTTCGTCCACGCTCTGGAAGCGCGCACCTGGATCCTTCTCCAGGCACCGCAGAATGGCCGCTTCGATGCGCTTGGGAATCCCCGGCGTGAGCGTGGTCGGTTTGCGCGGACGCTCGCGAATCTGCTTGAGAGCGATCGTGACGGCGGTGTCGCCGGAGAACGCGGCCTCACCGGTGAACATCTCGTAGAGCACCAGGCCGTACGCGTAGATATCGGTACGGTGGTCGAGGGCTTTGCCTTCGGCCTGCTCGGGCGCCATGTAGGCGGGCGTGCCCACCGCGATGCCGGTCATCGCGGAGTCTTCCGCGTAAGAGCGCGAGATGCCGAAATCCATCACCTTGAGTTCGCCGGTCGGCGTGATCATGATGTTCTCGGGTTTGAGATCGCGGTGCACGATGGATTGACGATGGGCCTCGGCGAGCCCTTCGGCCAACTGCCGTGCGAACTCGATGGCGCGCGGTGTATCGAGTTTGCCCGCGCGCTCCAGCAGGCCGCGCAGGCTTTCACCCTCCACGAATTCCATGGAGAGGTACGCGGCGTTCCCCGCGCGGTGGAACTCGTACATGCGTGCCACGTGGCGGTGAGTGATCTTATGGGCCAGCAGGAGCTCGTTCTTGAAGCGCTCCAGGATTTGCGGGTTAGCGGCGATCTCCGGCTTCAACATCTTTAGCGCCAGAACCTCGCCGGTTTCGCGGTCGCGCACCTTGCAGACAATGCCCATGCCGCCGCGGCCGAGTTCGCCCAGTATCTCGTAACGGGCGGGCATCGGCGTCCCCTCCACGGGGGCCATGAATCGAGTCTCGTCTTCGGGGGTCGCCACGATTCATCCATCCTATCGCAGACGCCGCGCGGGCCTGTTACATTGATTGCAGGTTTTCGGAGGCATCGTGTCTATCCAATCCCAAGCGGAATTGAAGCAGTTGCAGGCCATCGGCAAGATCGTCGGACTCACGCTGGAAGAAATGCGCGCCGCGGTGCGCCCAGGCATCACCACCGCTGAACTCGATCGCATTGGCGCGGCAGTGCTGGCGAAGCATGGGGCGGAATCGTCGCCGCCCAAGGTGTACGGCTTCCCCGGCACGGCGTGCATCAGCGTTAATGAGGAGGCGATTCACGGCATCCCGGGGAGTCGCGTGCTGCTGGAAGGCGATCTGGTGACGCTGGACGTCACGGCGGAGAAGGACGGCTTCGTGGCGGATGCGGCGATCACGGTCAAAGTCGGCAAGGTGTCGGCGATCGCGGAGGCGCTGGTTCGCTGCGCGGAGAGCGCGTTCCGGCAGGCGCTGAAGGTGGCGCGAGCGGGAGAGCGCGTGCACGAGATCGGTCGCGCGGTAGAGCGCGAAGTGCACCGCTGCGGCTTCAGTGTGTTGCGCGATTACTGCGGCCACGGAGTAGGCCGGGCGATTCACGAAGAACCCACGGTGCCGAATTTCTACGACCCGCGGTATCGCGCGCGGCTGACGAAGGGGCTGGTAATCACGATCGAGCCCATCATTTCCGCGGGCAACGGGAAGGCGAAAGTGCAATCCGATAAGTGGACGGTGCGCACCACGGACGGCACTCTCTCGGCGCATTACGAGCACTCGATGGTGATCACGGAAGGCGAACCCCTGCTCCTGACGGTGGTGTAGGTTTTCTGTGGGGCAGGTCGCCACAATTGCGACATTGGGCGCCTTAGCAAGCCTATGCCACCGGCGCCACGGGCATTTCGCGCACATCGCGCACCGCTGAAAACGTGAACCACAGCGTCACCAACAGGTAGAAGAAAGACCCGGCGAACATCGTCGCGCGTATCCCGATCACCTCGGCGAGAGCGCCTCCGGCCACCGCGCCCAAAGGGACCGCTCCTTGAAACAGTAAGTGCACCGCGGAGCTTACCCGCCCCAGTAAATGATCGGGCGTGATCGATTGCATCAGGCTGGTCTCCGTGATCATATAAACGGGCCACGCCATGTCGCCCAATTGCGACGCGATCAAAAAGGCCGCGGACACCACCACCGGGCCGCGCGCCAAAGGCACCAGCACCATCGATGCCGCCGTCAACCATGCCGCGCCGATCAACGCACGACCCACGCCGAAGCGCAACTGCACGCGCTCCGCCACCAGTGCGCCCAACAGGCTGCTGGCGCCGCCCACCGAAACGACGATGCCCAGCGAAATCGCCGTGAGGTGCAGATCGCGAATCGCAAACAGGAAATACAAACCGCCGATAAAGCCCAGCGAGAACGCGCCCAGGCCCGCGCGCAGCAGCAGCGCGCGCAGCACATCGTTGCGCCACGCGGCGCGCAATCCCTCGGCGATTTCGCGCAGGATGTCCGGGCTCGCCCCCGCGTCCGGCGGCGACGGGAGGGGCTCAGGACTGCGGATCGCCCACAGCGAGACAGCCGAGAGGAGGAACGATCCAGCGTCGATCAGGATCGCGATCGGCGCCGTGATCAGTTGCACCAGCAGGCCGGTGAGCCCCGGCCCGGTGACATCCGCAATCGAGCCGGTCAGCGCGAGTTTGCTATTCGCCTCCACCAGCTCGCCGCGCCCCACCAGAGAGGGGATGTAGGCCTGATAGCTGGTGTCGAAGACCACGGTAAGCGCGCCGGCGAGCGTCGCCACAACGTACAACTGTGGCATTCCGAGTTGGTGCAGCATGGCCGCGAGCGGAATCGTGGCCAGCAGGGCGGCGCGCCCCAGGTCGGCGGCGATCATGATCGGGCGCCGTCGTATGCGGTCTGCCCACGCGCCCGCAAAAAGTCCGAAGACCAGAACGCCCGCGCCACTCGCGCCGGTAAGCACTCCCATCTGCCACGGCGTCGCGCCAAGCACGGTGGCCGCCGCCAGCGGTATCCCGATGCTGGTGATCGCCGACCCGATTTTGGAAATCGCCTGGCCGCTCCACAGCTTCAGAAAATCGCGATTGCGTGTCAGCCCGCCGAGTAGCACGGAATCAGTCTACACGAGCCTAGCGGCCCGGGCGGTAAATTCCGCCGCCGAGTGAGCGCATCATCTTGCCCCACAGCGCCTGGCTCAATTCCTCGGCGTCGTCCGTGTCCACCGGGATGACTTCGAGGTGCGTGCCTGCCATCTCATCGGTGGTCGCGGGCCCCCACGCAATCCGCTTGGGCGGCGAATTCGGATTGCGCGGATTGGCCGCCGAGTTGTCGTAAGTGAATTCCATTTCGATGCGCGTGTCCGCGGGCAGGCGGATGGGCGCGGCGTAGCGATACTGGCGTTGCCAGTTGAAATTCCAATCGGGAATGCGCAGCAGGGTGCGCCGCGTGCCGTCGGGCATCACCGCGTACACATACATCGTCTTGCACACGTAGTGCGCGTGCGGAATGATGCCGATGACGTCCACGTCCACCGGCACTGTGAAGTGGTCGGTCACCTTGAACACCGCGTTCCCCGCCGGAATGTCGATCCGATTGGAGCCCAGCGGCACGTCCATCAAACGCCGCGCGGGAGGGTTCGGCGTGAAGTAAAGGGCCAGCCGCGTGCGGTCGGTCTCGGGTTTTCCGGTGGGGTGGTAGTGAATCTGCAGGACGACGTCGCTCCCGCCGTGGAAAAGCGTGGGAATGTCGTCGGGCATCTTGAAAGGCAGAGCGCCCGGAGTCCAACCACCAAGGCCGCGCGCCGGCAGGAACCCCGGAGTGCCGAAGCAGGAGTAGCCCGCGCCGGTATCGCGCTTGCGTGCAGTGCGAGTGGTGTCCTGGAAGACGATCACGTGATGCACCACCTTGGCATTGCCGGGCCGCACGTCGATGGCGCGCACCCATTGGTTCTTCGGTCCGGGCGCGGGGATTACGAAGCACTGGTAGAGATCGGGACCGTCGGACGGCACCGCGAAGGCGGCAGGCATGGCGATTTCGAGATCGGGTTTTCCGAGCGCCCACCCGTCGCTGAATTTCGGCGCAGCGGGCGTCTCGCGCGGATTGCCTTCCGGGGCCCCGGCCGCGGACCACGCCGCGAGCAGCGCGATCTCCGCGGCGGAGAGGCGCGCCTCGTGCTGGAAGCGTGGCTCCGCCGGCAGCCACGGCGGCATGTAGCGCTTGGTAGTGACTGTGGCGATTAGCTTCGCGCGCTTGGACGCCGCGGCGTAAGTCATCAACGGGAACGGCGCCACGCCGCCTTCACGATGGCAGGTGGCGCAGCGCGCGTACAGCAGCGGCGCCACATCGTGAGAGAACGTGGGCGCCGGCGCCGATAGGAAGAATGCCAGCAGTCCCGCGATGCCCATGCCTCCATTGTCGCGTAGGACATTCGCCGCCGACCTGCACCCAATCAGAGCTGCGACGTTTGCAGCGCCACGTGACGACCGCTCCGTAACCGTCGCGGCTCTGATTGCCGCTCCCTTCTATTTCGCCACCGCGATCCTGCCCGAGGTCTCATCCTTCCTCACGCCCGGCATCGAAGGCACGATCATCGGCACCTCCTTGCGGTACTGCAGATAAGTCTCGCCGTGCATCGCCACCAGATCGGCCTCTTCCAATTGGATGGCGATCAGGATATAAGCGGTGGTCATCGCGGCAAAGAACAGGTGTGCCGTAGTCATCAACGGCGCCGACCAGAACGTCAGCAGCCAGCCCACGTACAGCGGATGGCGCACGAAGCGATAGAAGAACGGAGTGCGGAAAGCCAGCGGCGTATACGGGCGGCCCATCAGGTACAGCCAGACCTGGCGCAGGCCGAACAGATCGAAGTGATTGATCAGGAATGTGCTCAGTAGGACGATCAGCAATCCCGTGACGTAAGTGCACGAAAGGATCACCTCGCCGGCAGTGCCCTCGGCATCCCAGATCACGCCGCCGATCGGACGCCACTCACGAAACAGCAACAGCAGCAGGAGGCTGGAGAGCAGTACGTAGGTGCTGCGTTCGGCGGGCTCCGGGATGATGCGCGTCAACCCGCGTTTGAACCACTGGCGCGCCATGATGCTGTGCTGTAGGGCGAAGAGCGCCAGCAATCCGCCATCGATGGCGAGGGCCGCCCACACGGAGCCGTCGGCGGCGGAATCGATCGAACCTGGCACCAGATTTCCCAGGAATCCAACCGCATACAACAGGCTGGCGAGGAACGCCGCGTAGCTCACGACGCCATAGACAAAGACAACGAGTCGCTTCATTTCAACTTTCTCCTTTGCCTACACCTGCGTAAGCGAGAAGAAAGTTGAACACTAATTGGAAAGTGCGTTTGCGCGCTTTTCCACCAGGCTCACCAGCGCCGCCGCTGTCAGCGAGAGCAGCACCAGAAGTCCCAGGCCGATGCGCAGCGACGTCAATTCCGCCACCATGCCGATGGCGGGAGGTCCCACCAGAAAGCCCAGGTAGCCGAGTCCGCTGACCGTAGCCACGCCCGCGCCTTCACTAACCTGCGGGATGCGCCCGCCGGCGGCGAAGACCAGCGGAATGATCGAGGAGAATCCCGCGCCCGCCGCGAAGAAGCCCAGCAGCGCCACATAAGGAGAGTTGACCAGCAGCGCCAGAGTCAAGCCGGCGGCCGCCAGCAGGCCTCCGCCGCGAATCGTGGCCCCGCGTCCGATGCGTAGCGTGATCGCGTCGCCGGTCAGTCGGAAGATCGCCATGGCGGCGGAAAATGCAGCGTAGCCGACCGGCGCCAGACCGACGCCCGCGCCCAATACCTGCTTCAGATAAACGCCCGTCCAATCGGCAATCGCGCCCTCCGAGAGGAAGATGCAGAAACCGATGGCGCAGAGCGCGAGAAGTGCCGGGGGGATGCGCCGCAGACTCAGGCGGTGCGTGGGCGCCTTGCCCGATGCGTCGTGCGTGTCGGCCAGCAGTGGCGTGGAAATTACTGCGAAGGCTGCCAGCAGGATCGCCGCCCACATCAGGTGCGGGCCCGCCGGCACGCCGCGGGACGCAATCCATGCGCCCCCGGCGGCGCCGGCAATACCGCCGATACTAAACATCGCATGGAAGCGCGAAATGGTCGGCCGGCCCAGCAGTTTCTCTGTGGATACGGCCTGCGCGTTCATCGCGACATCGTTGGCGCCCGCAAAGGCGCCGTAAGCGAACAGCAGGATGAACAGCGAGAATGCGTCGTAGGCCAGCGGAATCGCCAGCAGCGAGAGCGCGAAGCCCACCGCCGTCCAACGCGCGATGGCGCGACTGCCGCGCCTCACGACCAGCGCGCCGCACAACGGAATCGCCAACACGCTGCCGATCGCCGTCCCCAGCAGCGCGAAACCCAGCGCGCCGTCGCCAAGACGCAGCGCCGTTTTCACCGACGCGATTCGCGAGACCCACGTCGAGACCACCAGGCCATGCACCAGGAAACAGGCCATCACGCCCCAGAAGGCGCGCCGCTCCGCACGCAAAGTCTCCACCGCGGGAATCGCGTCCAACTCCATCACACCCTGGCTCACGACAGGACCGCCGCGGCCTGCGCCGCCGCTTCCGGCGCCATGGCCACCAGTGTAATCGTATCGGTGCGTACCTTCTCCCACTCGCGTAGCGCGAAGCC
>JBDTPR010000379.1:0-6667 GCA_039932635.1 Candidatus Solibacter sp. | reverse complement strand
CGCTCGGGAATACGGCCCGCAGCGTGTGACGAAGCATGGCAGAACGGCCGTCGTCGTGCTGCCCGCCGAGGAGTACGAACGCCTTTCCAAGGCCAAGACGCAGCAGGGCAGTCTGGTCCGGTTTTTCGCGGATTCGCCCCTGGCGGGTTCGGGCATTCAACTGGACCGTAAGCGCGATTTCGGCAGAGCGATTAACCTGTGAGCGGCTTCCTGCTGGATACCAACGTCGTTTCCGAGTTGATCAAACCCAAGCCCGATGAAAATGTAGTTCGGTGGATCGAAGAGACGGATGAGTCAATTTTGTTCTTGAGCGTGCTCACCCTGGGGGAAATCAGGCAGGGTGTTGAACGTCTGCGCTCCGGACGTCGCAGAGGACGGCTGGAATCGTGGCTTCAAGTGGATCTCCCGTCGCGTTTTCAAGGACGGATTCTGGGGATCGACGAAGCCATCACGGACCGTTGGGGCAGGGTCACCGCCACCGCCGCGGCGAAGGGAAAACCAGCGCCGGTCATCGACGGACTCCTGGCCGCGACTGCGCTCCATCACAACCTCACCCTCGTTAGCAGAAACACGCCGGATGTCGTCGGAACTGGCGTACCTACCCTGAATCCCTGGCTTTAGAAATCCGAGGGTCGTAAACCCCCGCTCCCTCAGAATCTGGGAATTATTGTGAGCGGTCGATATGCAGGGTCTCAAGGCAAGTTAGTTAGCAACCGCTCCCTCACGGTCGCGGCTCTGATGGGCTCAGTTCGTCATCAAAGTTTCGCGACCTGCACCGCCTATCCCACCGGGAATTCCAGCGCGATGCGGAGGCCGGGGTTGGCGTTCTCGGCGCGAATTCGCCCCTTGTGCAACTCCACTGCCCGCCGCGCGATGGAGAGTCCCAGGCCGATGCCTCCGCTGACGCGATTGCGGTCGGTCTCCACGCGGTAGAAGGGATCGAAAATGCGGGGCAGGGCATTCTCCGGTACTCCGGGTCCGCAATCGCGAATCTCCACGGTGGCGGTTGTGGACTGGCGAATGAGGGCGACATCGACCGCGGTATCGCGAGGCGCATAGCGGATGGCGTTGCGCAGCGCGTTCTCCACCGCGCGGCGCAGCAACTCGGGATCGCCCGCGATGGTGACGGGCTCGGCGCTCTGATACTGCACACGGCAGCCGTGGGCTTCGGCCTCGATTCGGGAATCGTCTACCAGTTGCTGCACGAGCTGATCGAGGCGCACCGGGTCGCGGTGCAGCGAGGCGGGGTCGCCCTCGGCGCGCGTGACTTGCAGTAGCTGGCTGACCAGCGAGTTGAGGCGGTCCGATTCCTTTTGGATGCGATTGAGCGCGGCATCGGTATCGTCTCCGCTGCGCGCCAGTTCGATGGCGACGCCCAGGCGCGCGAGCGGCGAGCGCAGTTCGTGCGAGATATCGAGGAGCAAGCGGCGCTCGGCGGCCAGCAGCGTCTCCATGCGCTCCGCCATTTGATCGAAGGTTCGCGCGAGTTGTCCGAGTTCGTCGCGGCGGACGCTCTGCGCGCGTGCACTGAGATCGCCGCGGCCGAAGCGTTCCACGGCCTTCTGCAATTTGCGCACCGGGCGTGTGAGGTAGAGCGCCAGCCAGTAGCAGAGGCCGACCGCGACCGCCATCACGAAAAGGTGCTCGGGCTGCAGGAACCAGGAGCCGACTCCGGCGCGCGGCACGATGAAGAAGAACCAGTAGCGGCCGTCGTTGGAGTTGCGCGCCACGGTGGAATCGCCGGTGCGGAAGATTTGATAGAGCACGCGGCGCTTGTCGCGGCGTATGAGATCGGAGCGGTCTTCGTTGGTCAGCAGGTCGCGGCCATTCTCGTCGGTGAGCACGCCGCGGGCGTCGTAGACGCGATGCAGGGTATTGAGGAAGCTCTGCAGGGCGGGGCGTCCGCCGATCTCATAGGCGCTGGTGGCCTCTTCCAGTTGGAAACGCACCAGGCGCGCGACGGGGGCATTCTCGTCGCTATCGTTTTCATTGACGTTGAAGGCGGAGATGAACGCCGAGCCCACCACCGTGATGGCGAGGGAGAACCAGAACCAGAGGAGGATTTTGGCGAAGAGGGAGTTCATTCGTTGCCATTCATTCGTTCACACTCATTCATTCACGACGTCCCCGGGCGTGCGGCAGAACTGATAGCCGACGCCGCGGATGGTTTTGATCAGGTCGTCACCGCCTTCGAGCTTCTTACGCAGGTGGCTGATGTGCATGTCGATGGAACGGTCGAAGGGAGTGGCCTTGCGGTTATAGAAATTTTCCATCAAGGCATCGCGCGAGAGCACGCGGCCGGCGGAACGCATCAGCATTTCAAGGATGTCGAATTCGAAAGTCGTGAGATCGACGCGTTTGCCGTGGGCGAAGACCTCGCGCGCGGCTGGATCGAGCGTGATGCCGTTGGTTTCGAGGCGGCTCGCGGTGGAGACGGCGCGCGGTTCGAAGCGCCGCAGGATGGCGCGGATACGGGCGGCCAGTTCGCGCGGGTTGAAGGGCTTGGAGAGATAATCGTCGGCGCCCAGTTCGAGGCCCACGATGCGGTCCACATCTTCGCCGCGAGCGGTTAGCATGAGGACGGGGACGCGCGATTTTTCCCGCAGGCGGCGCAGGATCTCGAAGCCATCGATGCCGGGCAGCATGACGTCGAGCACCACCAGGTCCACACCGGGTTGCAGGGCGTGTTGGAGACCGCGGTTGCCTTCGTGCTCGGCTTCCACGGTGAAGCCTTCGCGTCGCAGGAATTCGCCGAGCAGGGAGGCGAGTTCGGTATCGTCATCGACCAGCAGGATGTTCACGCCCCGAATTTACCACGTTGTGGGAGGGCGATTGCTCACCTGCCTTCAGCGGTACTTTATGTCACGCCCAAAAGTGGCCCGTCCGCGCTAGCTCAAAATGGGGAAGCGCGGTGCCCAACGCGGCGGGACAATTAAGCAGAGGGATGGATTCTATGACTTCATTGCGCATTCGTGTCCGCCGCTGGGTTATGTGGTGGCTGGCTATCGGTGTCGTCTGTGGGGTGGTTGCTGTCAGTATTATCGTGGGCGATAACCTGACCCCGCCCCAGGAAAAAATCGTGCTGCTGATTGGAGCCGCGCACTGGCTGCTCGGTGGAATCGTCTGTTGGGCCTTCGAGAGCGTCAAGGTTGAAACACGGGTTGAAACACGCGACACGCCACGTGTCGTGCAAATGCCCGCGGACAAGACCCCGGAAAGCTACTCGCATCCGGCCTCGGATTTCCTGCTTCCCGGCCGTGGTCATAGCATCCTACCCTGGCGGCACTAGAACGTGAAGCCGACCAGAAACTCGGCCTGATTCTGCTTACTGTTGATCAGGCCGGCGGGATCGATGAAGTGTTTTGCGCCCCAGCGCGTGAAGCGCACTTCGGGCGAAATGTGAATCACCAGCACTTTGAGATCGATACCCGCGCCCAGTACGAAGCCGCGCGTCACACCGTCCTGAAGTTCGAACGGGTTCGAAGTTGTCGAACTGCTGGTCACATTATTGACGATGGTCTTCACGGCCTGCGTAACTCCCGAGATCTTGTCCCAGGAGACCCCGGCATCGATGAAGGGGCGCACCAGCTTACCCTTGAAACGATACTTGGCCAGGAGCGGGAACTCCCACGCGCCTGAGGAGGTGTCGGTCACGATGCTTGCGGCGTTGGCTCCGATGGCCGTGATACCGGCGCTGCGATAGTTGAAGTGCCGGTACAGAACGTCCGCTTCCACACCTAAGCCGAAGGGCAAGCGTAATTCCACCGTCGGCCCGACGATGTAGCGATTGGTAACCGTGCTCGCCGTGAACTTTCCGGAACTTGCCGCATCGATAAAATCCGTCATCGGCATGCCGCCTTTGACGCCGAAACTGATGGGCTGGGAAAACGCGGCCGCGGCCGTCAGGAACAACGCTGGCAACAACAGGGACAGTGGTCTCATGATGTAGGTTACGGGCGCCAGGGTGCGCCCGTTTCCAGTATCACATGCGGAGTGTGAAGGATTCTCCCAAGTACACGCGACGCACTTCGGGATCGCGTGCCAGCGCCTCTGGACTGCCCGCGCGGAAAATGCGGCCCTCATTGATGATGTAGGCGCGATCGGTCACCGCCAGCGTCTCGCTGACATTGTGATCGGTCACCAGAATGCCGATGCCGCTGCGCTTCAGATCGAAAATGATGCGCTGCAGTTCCAGCACCTGTATGGGATCGATGCCGCTGAAGGGCTCGTCCAGCAGCAGGAAACTCGGGTTGATCACCAGCGCGCGCGCGATCTCCACGCGGCGGCGCTCGCCGCCAGACAGCATGTAGCCGCGGCTGCGGCGCACGGTCTCCAGGCCAAGTTGATCGAGCAGGCGCTCCATGGTCTCGCGGCGCTCGCGTGCGCGCAGCGGCAGGGTCTCCAGGATGGCAAGCAGATTTTCTTCCACCGTCAGTTTGCGGAAAACACTCGCTTCCTGCGGAAGATAGCTGATGCCCAGGCGCGCGCGCTGATACATCGGCAGATCGGTAATTTCTTTATCGTCCACCAGAATCTGGCCGGTATCCGGACTGATCAGGCCCACGATCATGTAGAAAGACGTGGTCTTCCCCGCGCCGTTCGGACCCAGCAGTCCGACGACCTCACCCTGCTGCACGAAGACCGAGACATCGTCCACCACGCGGCGCTTCCGGTACGCCTTGGAGATGTGCTTGGTTTCGAGTTTGCTTATTTTGCTCATGCAGGGGCGGCGCTACTTTCCCTTCGGCCTGTTGATGCGAGTATTGCCCGGCGTCTCAGGCGGGCTGGTAACCAACAGCCTATCATCGTTGGCGAAATAGGTGGCTTCGGTGCCGTCGGAAACCGTGGGTTCCGGCTTGGCGAACAGCTTCTCCACCATGTGCACGCGCGGTCCGCGCAAGATCACCTTCTGGTCCACGGTGTAGTACTCGGCGTGCTCGCCCGTCCCGGTGCGCGTGCGGTCTTTCGACGTCGAGAAGATCGCCACGGACCCATCGGCCAGCGCCTTCTCCAAGCGCGAATCCCCACCGCCTTCCGCCAGGAACGCGCGCAGCTCCTGCGATTTCACACTAAGGCCGGGACGCGTCAACTGCACGCCGCCGCTGTAATACGTCAGACGATTGGACTCCGTGTACACCATACGGGCGGCACGCACCTCGGTCAACACCGGCGGTCCTGACTTCTTCTTTTTGTCTTTCTCGTCCTTGGGCTCTTCCCACAGGTTCGTCACCACGTGCCCGTCGGCGACCAGGCTGCGCTTCTGCGGATCCACCGTGCGGTCGATGTCCACCACGTCCGCCGAGATACGATTGGCGCCTTGCCACATCTTCACCCCGCCTTCGTAGTGAATCTGGCGATTGCGATTGCGCGAATCCATCTTGCGCGCGGTGGCCTGCAAAGGCTCGTCGCCCGAGAGCATCTCCGGGTTCTTCTTCGCATCGCGTTCGGGCAGGCGGCTGGATTGCACGTTGCCTTCGGCCACGAAATTCCCAGTGGCCTGATCGAGCGTAATGTGGTCGCCCGCCGTGGAGCCCGAGGCGTCCCAGATGCGCGCGCCGGTGTCCAATTGGATCTGCTCGCCCTCCATGGTCGCCTTGGCGGCGCGCGCCTTGCGATCGCCCTCTTCGTACGCAAAGTCGCCGGTCTGCTGCATGCTGCCGAGCTTGCTGGTCTTGGGATCGAAGCGCGCCTCCATTACCTGACTGCTGGTGGTGCTGACCACGCGATTGCGCCGCTTCTCGTCGGACGTGGGATCGGTGCGGGTCTTCACATTGTTGGCGCGGAAATTCTCCACGCGATTCTGCGGGCCGTAGGCGATCACGAAGTCCTTCCCATCCAGGGTGCGATGATGTTGCACCGGCAGATTCGGGAGGAATTCCAGCGTACCGGGCGCTTTGGTGACCACCGATTCGATTTCGCGACCGCCCGGCCGCATCTTCATCTCCAAGGTGTCGCTGCGCAGCACGTGAGTCTCGCTGAGCTGCCGCCCCGGCGCCGGCAGCGGCTTCGACGTCACCACCGAATTCCCATACGCTGCGACCTGCGTCAGCACCGATTCGTTGCCGTCGGGCTGCAAATCCATGTCCACGCGATTCGCCGTGACCTTGGTCTCCGCCGCGTCCGTGGTCGAGACCAGACTGGTGTTCCCATTGCCGTGCACCGTCTTGACCAGCCCGTCATCGTCGAAGTCCATCGCCAGGTCGTCGGCCGCGTATTGCAGCTTGCGCTTGGGGAGATCGTCGGTGCCGTGCGCGCGCAGCGCGGTAATGCTGTGGATCACCCGCTCCTCGAGTTTCACCACCACTTCCTCGCCTTCCACCTTCATGCCCTCGCGCGTCATGCGGCCCCAGGGCTTCAACCAGATCTCGCTGGTGAGCTCGTGATAGGCGAGGGTCGCCGCCTCGATCTTCATCGGCTTGGCGTTCTTCCCCGGAGGATTCCAGTGGACCTCCACGTCCTTCTTCATCAGCAGTTCGTGATTGGTCGGATCGTAGGTGGCGCCTGTGGCCTTGCCGTCGCCCTTATCGAAGACGAAACTGGAGGGCTGTTCGGTGTCCACGCGGCCCGTGGTGCTGTCGCAGGTCAGCCCCGACGTTTTTATCACCGTGGGCTGCTTAGTCGGCGCTCCCGCGATCGGCAAATCCAGAGTGATTTCGACGTCGCCCTG
>JBDTPR010000378.1:0-6682 GCA_039932635.1 Candidatus Solibacter sp. | reverse complement strand
GTTCCTGAATCCGCGCAGCGAGCGGCGCGAGACCATGATGTACGGTCCCGGCCTCAATCCCGGCGTTGAAGCCGAACGCGCCACCGGCATCGAGACCGTCTCGGTGCGCACGGAGTTTCAGACTGAGTTGGAAGCCATCCGCGACGCCGGCCGCGCAATCTACACGCCCTATCGCCCCGAAGTGCTGGGCTGCGCGTCGGCCAGCGACCCCGCGGCCCTCGCCCGCAACACCAAGGCCGACCCCTGGGATGGCCGCATCTCTCGCGAGGAAGCCTTCATCCAGCACGTGAAGACTCTCGCACCGCAGTCGAAGGTCGACGATCTCGATCCCATCCTCGACGAAATGCGCGGCGCCAAGAGTCCGCGGGAGGTTGCCATTCTGCGCGAGGCCACGCGCATCGCGGGGCTGGGAATTATCGAGGCGATGCGCGACGCCCGACCGGGAATGAAGGAATATGAACTCCAGGCCGACGCGGAGTATGTCTTCAAAAAGTACGGAGCCTACGGCCCGGCGTACTTCGCACTAATCGCCACGGGGGAGAACACCTGGTACTCGCATTACCACAAGAACACGCGCACGCTGGACGCGGGCGACCTGGTGCAATTCGATTACGCACCCGACTTCAAGTATTACTCCAGCGATGTGACGCGCGTCTTCCCCGCCAACGGTAAGTTCACCGCGCGGCAGCGCGAGTTCTACACCATCTATCTCAGGCTCTACCAGGCGCTGATGACCTCGATCGAAGTGCACATGCGCCCGTCCGACGTGATCAAGAATGCCGTCATCAAAATGGATGCGGTGATGAAGGGCTTCAAATTCACCGATGAAAAGATCAAGCAGGCTGCCACACAGTTCGTGGACCGCTATCGCAACAGCCGCGCGAACTCGCTGGGGCACAACGTGGGAATGGAGGTGCACGACGTCCGCAATCCCACGCCGACGCTCGAACCGGGACAGGTTTTCACCATCGAACCGGCGATGCAGATCGCCGGCGAGCATGTCGGAATCCGGCTCGAAGATATGATCCTGATCACCGAAACCGGCTACGAAAATCTGTCGTCGTTCGTGCCGGTGGAGATCGCCGAGATCGAGAAAATGATGACCCGCCATGGCCTGAGCGATGCGCAGGTAAAGATCAAATAAGCCCTAGGGATGAGCCCTTGGGGCTAGTACTGCGGACCCGGTACGGCGACAGTACAACTAAGTTAATTTGGCACTATGTTGGTAACGCTACCCATGCGATAAATGACGCATGGGTTACCAAGCCATGCAACTCGCCTGCTACTGCGGACAGGCGCCGGACCGAATTCTGGAAGTGGGCTTCACCAGCGAGGGGAATATGGTGGTGCACTTCTGGTGCTCAGCTTGCAGCCGTGTCCTCTTCATATCGAAGTCGCGGGAGGAGTGCGCCAACGCCTGCCCCCCTCCGGACGTCGAAGCGGAGAAGCATTCGGCGGATGCCGATGCCTCGTTCCTGCAGAGTTTAGGCATCGCCGTCTAAGGAAATTGTAGAGAGGGCGCCCCCGCCCCCGCGGGACGCACTCGTCCCGCAGGCGAGTAAAAGCTCGCCCCCCGTCGGGTGATTACCTCTAGGGGAAGTACCGTATGACGGTAATCCCCGAATCCGGTCGCGAGCGCGCCAAGGTACCATGTAGTCTCATGGCATTCCAGTGGCTCACAATGCGCATTCAAGAGGAGAAAGAACGGCGTGAGTTGCGCGCCCGTCACCTGGCACGCCTGCCGGGCGCCCTCCAGGAACTGCACGACCAACTGGCGGAATGCGTGGCGGCCTACACCGACAATTTCGGCAACGCCTCTGCCGACATCGTGCTGATGCCGAATCTCATCCGCGTCACGGCGCGCGAGCAGGCGGACGGCGGCTGGAAGCCGGGGCCGAAAGTGGAAGTCTCCGCGGTGCCGGAAATGCCGGGCTTCCGGATCGTGCGCGGCGATCTCACGCAGGAAATCGAGGTCGGCCTGCTGCCCAGCGATAAGTTGTTCTATCGCGACCACGTGGCCGATAAGTACATCAACATGGACGAACTGACGCGCCGCATTTTAGATCGCGTCCTCTTCCCCGGCCTGCGCGAGCAATAAGTCGCGCCGTGTGCCACGCTATAGTCATGCGTTGGATGTGTGCGCTCCTGCTGATGCCGCTGGCTTTAGCGGGACAGACGGCAGGCGATGAGGCTGCTTCCATCAGCGGATCGGTCGCCAATGCCGTGAGCGGCGAGCCGCTGCGACGCGCGCTGATCTATCTGAGGCGAATCGACGCCTCCCCTGGCGTCACCAACATGCAGGTGAGCAAAACCACCTATACGGATGCGGCTGGACGTTTCACTCTGGAAGGAATTGCTCCCGGTAAATATCGTTTGTCGGCGGAGCGCCAGGGCTTCCTGACGGCAAGTTATGGCCAGAGGACTGCCACCGGTTCGGGCACCCTGATGTCGATCGACCCAGGACAGAAAATGACCGATGCTGCCATGCGAATGATGCCGCACGCAGTGATCACCGGCCGCGTGGTGGACGAGGATGGCGACCCTCTCGTCTCAGCAACCGTGCAGGTCATGCGGCAACAGTATGTGCAGGGGAAGAAGCAGCTCTCCGGAGTGGCCGGCGGCAACACCAACGACTTGGGAGAGTACCGCGTCTTCGGCCTCCGTCCCGGCCGCTACTACGTCACCGTGACCAGCCGCAGCAACCCCGTACTGCCGGACGGGGCTGACGATTACGTCGCCACTTACTTTCCACGCACCACGGACCCCACGGCCGCCGTGCCGGTAGATGTGACTCCGGGAGCGCAGTTGCGCAACATCGATGTGGCCATGCGCAAGCAGAGCACCGTAACGGTGCGCGGCAAAGTGACCAACGAAATCCCGCCGGCCACGGCAGCCGAGGGCTCGCAGCGTTTGAACGTGATGCTCACGCCGCGATTCAGCGGCATGGGCTTATCCAATTCACGCGGCGCCACGGTTACACCCCAGAACACCTTCGAACTCCGCGGTGTGACACCGGGGAACTATTTCCTGAGCGCGGTGGCAATGGGCGGCGGCAAGACCATCGCCACTAAAATTCCCATTCAGGTGGGCAACTCACCCCTCGAGGGGCTGTCGCTGGTCATCCGTGCAGGCGTCCCCGTGGCCGGAAAGTTGAAGGTGGAGGGCGATCTTCCGGCCAACCTGGAACGCGTCCGCCTTTCTTTGAACCCGGAAGAAATGAGCGGCGTGCAGCTCGCACCCTGGCCGTCCTCGACGTTAAGACCCGATGGCGGCTTTCAGTTTGAAGAGGTCGGTTCGGACCGTTACACCGTCGGAGTCGGAAACCTGCCCGACGGGTTCTTCGTGAAGTCCATTCGCTCGGCGAATCTGGATGTGCTGGCCGCAGGTATCGAGATTGCCGGTCAGGCTCCCGCACCGCTCGAAGTGTTGTTGAGTGCGAATGCGGGCCAGATCACAGGCGCCGTGGTGGACAAGGCGCAGAAGCCGGCCGTCCAGGTCACTGTAGTGCTGGTGCCGCAGGACAAGACTCGGCGCGACAAGCAGCAGTACTACCGCACCGCCACCACGAGCCTCACCGGGAGCTTCGCGTTCAAGGACGTGATCCCCGGCGAATATCGCGTCTTCGCCTGGGACGAAGTGGAGTTCGGCGCCTGGATGGATCCGGATTTTCTCAAGCCTGTCGAAAGCCGCGGAGAGGCTGCCAGCGTGGCCGAAGGCGCGCGCCTCACGGTGCAAGTGAACCTGATTTCCGCAGACTCGCAGTAGCCGGCTACCTCACGCGACAGCCCAATCAGAGCCGCGACAGCCCAATCAGAGCCGCGACAGCCTCAATCAGAGCCGCGACAGCCCCAATCAGAGCCGCGACAGCCCCAATCAGAGCCGCGACAGCCCCAATCAGAGCCGCGACCGTGAGGGAGTGGTGCTTTTCTCGTCCCTGTCGCGCATCGCGGCATGCTCTGTACCATGTGATAGACTCAGGTTTCTCATTTAGTAAATTCCTCGGAAATGCAGAGGTTCACCGTTGAAACTCGCTGCAGTTGACTATCTCGTACTCGCCGTATACTTCGGTTTCGTCCTCGGCATTGGCTGGCGTCTTCGCAAGAAGATGGCGACCAGCGAGGACTTTTTAACCTCCGGCCATTCGGTTCCCGTCTGGATCACGAGCCTGGCTTTCCTCGCAGCCAACCTGGGTGCGCAGGAACTCGTCGGCATGTCCGGAAGCGGAGCGAAGTACGGAATCATGACGGCCCACTTCTACTGGGTGGGCGCCGTCCCGGCCATGATCTTCGTCGGCCTGTTCATGATGCCGTTTTACTGGGGCAGCCGGGCGCGCAGCGTTCCCGAGTATCTCAAGATGCGCTTCGACGAAAAGACCCGCGCCTTGAACGCGATCTCGTTCGCGGTCATGACCGTGTTCTCGTCGGGTATTTCCATGTACGCTCTGGGCCTGCTGCTGCAGCTGATTCTCGGCTGGAGCTTCACCACCACGGTCCTGCTTTCCGCGGCCATCGTTCTCTCCTACACATTCCTGGGCGGCCTGACCAGCGCGATCTATAACGAGGTACTGCAATTCTTCCTGATCGTCATGGGCTTCTCCCCGCTGGCCATCATGGCGGTGATGAAGGCAGGCGGCTGGAGCGGCATGGCGGCGCGTTTGCAGACCATGACCGTAGGCAACGGCATCAACGGCGATGTAATGGTACATAGCTGGAAATACATGGGTCACACTTCGCAAAACCCCATGGGCATCGAAACATTCGGCCTGGTCATGGGCCTCGGTTTCGTGATGTCGTTCGGCTACTGGTGCACCGACTTCCTGGTGATCCAACGCGCCATGTCGGCCAACTCCATGTCGGCCTCGCGGCGTACCCCGGTGCTTGCGGCGCTGCCCAAAATGATGATGCCCTTCATCGTGATCGTCCCGGGTATCGCGGCTCTGGCGCTCTCCCAAATGAGCGTGGGCTACGACCTGCCGATGCGCGAAGGCGTACCGGATTACAACCAGGTGCTGACCACGCTGATGGCCAAGTTCTATCCCGCCGGCATGCTGGGCGTCGGACTCACCGGCCTGATGGCCTCGTTCATGAGCGGCATGGCGGGCAACGTCACGGCGTTCAATACCGTCTTCACCTACGACATCTACCAGACGCACATCAACCCCGGCAAGCCTGACCACCACTACCTCACCGTGGGCCGAATGACCACCGTCGTTGGCGTCGCCCTCTCCATCGGCACGGCCTACCTGGCGGCCAGCTTCAACAGCATCAACGACATGTTGCAACTGGTGTTCAGTTTCGTCAACGGACCGCTGTTCGCCACCTTCCTGCTGGGTATGTTCTGGAAGCGCACCAGCGGCCACGGCGCGTTCTTCGGTCTGCTGAGCGGCACCATCGCGGCGGCGCTCACGCATGGTCTTACCAAGGCCGAAGGCATGGGTGGCTGGATCACGACGGTCAACACTTTCCCCTCCTCCATGGCGCAGAATTTCTGGATCGCGATCATGGCGTGGACCACCTGCTTCTTCGTCACCATCGCGGTCAGCCTGGTGACGGCGCCGCGCGCCGAGAAGGACCTGGTCGGGCTGGTCTACGGCTTGACCGAACTGAAACACGACGAAGGTGTGGCCTGGTACAAGCGTCCTGTACCGCTGGCCATCGCCATCGCCGTCCTGGCTCTACTATTGAATATCTGGTTCGCCTAAAATGCTGGACTTACGAGTGCCTACGGGCTTCTTCTTCACCCTGGTCGGACTGATTCTGGTCGTCATGGGGGTATTTCAGCCGTCCGAGCGCCCCGCTCTGATGGACACGAATGTGAATTTGTATGCCGGGGTGGTGATGCTGGCATTCGGCGCGTTTATGCTCGCGCTGACGCGCCTGTCCAAACACGAAGACCACTAGGGGAAGCATGATCTCTGAGTTCCGCGAACGCTTCGGGCCCAACGTACAGCCACGTGTGTACCGGGCGCCCGGCCGGGTCAATCTGATCGGCGAACATACGGATTACAACCTCGGCTTCGTCCTGCCGGTAGCGCTGGACCTGGCAACGTACATCGCCGCCGCGCCGAACGGCGATGGCAAGCTGCGCATCTACTCGGAAAATCGCGGCGAGTTGCGCGAGTTCGACACCTCCACCCTGGGTGCCATCGGGCGTACCGGCGAGTGGACGGATTATCCCGTCGGCGTAGCGCAGGAGTTGGTGCGCGCCGGAATCCCGGTGGCCGGCATGAATCTGCTGATCCGCAGCACCGTGCCCGACGGCTCCGGCCTCAGCTCTTCGGCCGCGCTGGAAGTCTCCGCAGCGCTGGCGATGCTGGCCGGACGCGAATTCGACCCGTTGGAACTGGCGAAACTCTGCCAGCGCGCGGAGCGTAATTTCGTCGGCATGCCTTGCGGCATCATGGACCAGTACATCTCCGTCTTCGGACGCGAGCATTCGGCCGTGGAGATCGATTGCCGCAGTCTGGGCCACCGCCTGGTCGATCTGCCCGGCGGAATCACGTTCGTGGCCGTGAACAGTGAGGTCAAGCACGAACTCTCCGGGTCAGCCTACCGCGACCGCGTGAAGGAATGCGCGGAGGCCGTGGAGATCATCCAATCGGTATACCCGGACGTCCAGAGTCTTCGCGATGTCTCCGAGGAGCAATTCTCGGCGGTGGCCAGTCGTCTTCCGGACGTAGGGA
>JBDTPR010000377.1:0-6690 GCA_039932635.1 Candidatus Solibacter sp. | reverse complement strand
TGGACATAGCCAGAGCAACGGTCTCCACACACTGCGACAATTGCAAGTCGCCGTCCATGGAGCATTTTCCGGTACCTAACGAGAACACCAGCGAATCTTCCCGTTCCGTTTCGCCAAGCGCAGCCCCAATGCGTTCCTGCAGGCCGTGCGCATCCTCCTCGGCTATGGCGCCGAGAAAACACGCGAACGCCAGGAATTCAAAGGCAAACTCCGGCCGCAGCCGCGCCCGCAAGCCGCCCGGAATCACCACGACAATCTCCGCCGGCCCCACTTTCGATTCCCCGCAGTAAACCAGCGCCATCCCGCAATCCGACAACTGGTGGATGACCGCGAAGAAGGTTGCACCGGGCTCCCCCGGCAGCGAACATTTGATATTCCCGAACCAGGCGTTGCCCGGCGCCGCACGAAGAGACTTCAGCAAACGCGCGGAGGCCGCGCCCGGCGGGTTCAGTTCGTTGGGACCGCTCCAGCCCGCGGTGCGCGCGTCCCAGCAATACAGGTGGACCGTGCGCGTAAATTCAGATATAGAGATATTAAGTCCTCAAACACCATAATACCCTTCCCGCGTCTGTACCGTAAGGCCCTTCTGACGGGTGGTCAGGCGAATGCGGTGATAGGCACTATTCGCTTCGGTACGGTCGGGGGAGTAGCCGAGGCTGTACTGGTGCCGCAGGTCTTCGTCGATCTCGTCGTAAACCTTCGCCAGTGTGCTCTTCTTCGATACCTCGAAAAAACGCCCGCCGGTTTCCCGCGAGATCTGCTGCAACACTTTTTTACCATCGCCGCCGCCGATGCCCCGGCCAAGCACGATGCCGCCGCCATTCATCCCCGGGTCTTCGAACAGAATCGAGTAGACCAGCGTATCGGCGCGCTGCGCGGCTTCAACGGCGGCGGATAGCGAGACCTTGCTGCCGGTATCCACGCCATCGCTGAGCACGATCAGCGCCTTGCGGCCGCTCTGCTTGCGCATCAGCTCATCGGAGGCGAGCATCACGGCGTCGTAGAGCACGGTTCCGCCGCCACGCCGTCCACCGCCGCCGTTATTCGGCACTGGTCCGCCACGCCCGCCACGGCCTCGACCGCCCGGAAAGGGGAACGGGCTCTGCTGGCCGCCCTGTTTCCGGCCGCGCTGCTGCTGCCGCCCGGTAGGCGCTTCCAGTTCCTCCAAGGCCTTCTCGAGGAGCCTGCGGGAAGGCGTAATGTCCTGCAGCAATTCGGTGTCGAAATCGAAATGGATGACGAAAGCCACGTCCTTCTCGGGACGCAGCACCTGCTCGAAAAAGCGATAGCTGGCCGAGCGCTCTTCCTCGATCAAGCGTCGCTGGCTGCCGCTGGTATCCACCAGCAAACCTAGCGTCAGTGGCAAATCGCTCTCCTGCGAGAAGTAGCGGATCTCCTGCGACCGGTCGTCCTCACTGAGCAGAAATTCGTCTTTCGTCAGGTCCTTCACGATCGCGCCGGACTTGTTGCGCACGTTGGCAAACAGGTTGACCACCTTGACGCCGGTGGAGAACGTGGCCGGGTCCTGCGACTGCCCCCTCAGTGCGCGCATGGCCGGAATGAGCCCGAGGGCGGCAAGAATGCTACGCCGCGAGAGGTGTCGATCGAGTCCCATGTGATGTGTGAAAGATGCGCGGTGCGCCCGGCGGGTTACTATTTTAGTTCGTTCGGGCTTCAGCGCACGATGCGTATGGTCGTGGTGCGCGGCGGTCCCGGGGCGTTGCCCGATACGCCTACCGCGCCAAGTACATCGAGCGTCGTATCGGTAACTCTGTAGCGGATCCCCTTTTTGTTGAGATCGAGTACGTACAGAGTGGCGCGCGGCACTCGCAACGAACCCTTCGGGCAGGCCTCCGGATGGCTACTCTTCGATACATCGATGGTCAGCGCGTCGGCCTGGACCCCGACGACTCTACCGCTGACCGCGCAGCCGCTGTAAAGGGGGATCGATACCTGCTTCCCAACAAGTTTATGGAGTTCGTCCCAGGCCAATCGTTGAGGTTCGACGGCAAGCGTGGCCGGGACCAGGGACATCATGACGAGCACCGCGAGGAGCGGTGAAAGAGCGTGGAGCATACGCCCTCCTGAGACTATTACGCTCCCATTCTCGAACCAAGTCAAGGGCCAGGAATGAGACATTTCAAACCGAGCCCGCCGAATCCAGCCGCCGTAGTCCTTAAAGCGGCAGCCGTAATCGAGCCACACACCCCGGGCCGTCCGTCCGATTCTCAAGAGTCAAAGCACCGCCATGCCCCTCGGCAATCTGGCGACTCAACACCAGCCCAATCCCGCTTCCGCCAGGCTTCGTGGTGAAGAACGGGACGAAAAGGTTGGCGGTGCTCGACAGGCCGGGGCCTTCGTCCTTCACCCAAAGCTCCACCATCGTGTCGCGCTGCCAGCCCACCGTAACCGCCCCCCCGGTGGTCAACGACGCATCGGTAGCGTTGCGCAGCAGATTAATCAGCACCTGCTCCAGTTGATCGGGATCGCCCTGCAAAGTAAAGTGCGGGCCCTCTTCAACTCGCACGGGAAGCCGGGTCTCGAAGCTCACCGCGCGACCCACGCAATCTGCCACGGAGAGCGGCTGAAGCTGCGGACGCGGCAATTTAGCCAGCCGCGCATATGCCCCGATAAAACGGCTCAAGCTATCCGACCGGGACATAATCACGTTCAGTCCGCGACGCATGTCATCGCGCCAGTCGTCGGGCAGATTAGGCCGCGCGACGATCGCCTCCAAACTCCCCGCAATCGACTTGATCGGCGTCAGCGAGTTATTCAACTCATGTCCAAGCACGCGCACCAGCCGCTGCCACGCATGCAGTTCCTGCTCGCTCAAGGCCTGCGTCAAATCGCTGATTACCACGAGTTCCAGCGGCAGCCCGTGCTCGCGTATCCGTGTGCGCCGCACGCCCCAACGACCCGCGCCGCCGGGAAACTGCGTCTGCAACGTAGTCACCGCGGGACCGTCCAGGCATACATCCATCTGGAGTTCGACGGCAGTCTGCCCCAGCAACCGCTCGGCAGGCGCGGCCAGCAACCGCTCGCCCGCGCGATTCACCAGGCGCAATCGCTGATGCTCGTCGAAGGCGAAAATCGCCACCGCGATCTCGCGCATCACCGTGCGCAATAGCGTGGTGGCTTCCATCGCGCCGAGGCGCTGCTCGCGCAGCGTGCTGCCCAGCGTATTCAC
The DNA here is from genome assembly GCA_039932635.1 of Candidatus Solibacter sp. GTDB lineage: Bacteria > Acidobacteriota > Terriglobia > Bryobacterales > Bryobacteraceae > Solibacter. The sequence goes on along the minus strand of JBDTPR010000377.1, from coordinate 3,500 downwards.
CTCGCGCATCACTTCGCCCAGCGCATCGTCGGGACGCGGAGATCGCCCGCGCACCGAAAAATCGCCCTCGCGCAACGCGCCCAGCAAATTGGACAGCGTCTGCAGCGGGAACACCACGCGCTCGCGCACCGCCAGCGCGAACCCCAGCCACGCGCCGACAATCAACACGGTCAGCGTCCACTGGACTTTGCCGGGAGAATCGCCGCTCCACAGCATCCACAGTGCCACCGTGGAGCCGGGCAGCCCCGCCAGCAGCGAGAGCAGCACGACGCGGCCTTCGTGGCTGAATAGCGCGGGCTTTTCGCTGACGTTCATAGCCTACAGGCCGTAGCGTTGAAGGCGGCGGTATAGTGCGCTGCGGCTGAGTCCCAGCGCGTTGGCGGCGTGGCTGACATTGCCGCTGAAGCGCGCCAGCGCCTTCTTGATAAGCAGCGCCTCCACATCCTCCAGGCTCATTTCCTCGAGGCGCGGCGGACCCTCGCGTCCGGCGCGCAGCCCCAGATCGGCCGCCCGTACCATATCGCCCTGCGCCATCAGCACCGCACGTTCCACCGCATGATCGAGTTCGCGCACATTGCCCGGCCAGCCGTGCGCCAGCAGCGCCTTCACCGCCGATTCGTCGAAGCCCGTGAGATTCTTGCGATAGTGTCCCGAGTGGGTGCGCAGGAAGTGCGCGGCCAGCACCGGAATATCTTCGCGGCGGTCGCGCAGCGGCGGCAGGCGCAGTTCGATGGTATTCAGGCGGAACAGCAGATCCTGCCGGAATTTGCCCTCCGCGACATCGGCCGCGATATCCGCATTGGTTGCCGAAAAGACCCGCACATCCACGCGCCGCGTCTTCGAAGAGCCCACGCGTTCGAACTCGCCGGTCTCCAGCGTGCGCAGGAGTTTCGACTGCAGCCCCATCGAAATGTTGGCGATTTCATCCAGGAACAGAGTGCCCCCCTCCGCCATTTCGAAGCGGCCCACGCGATCGCTCTTAGCATCGGTAAAAGCGCCCTTCACGTGGCCGAAAAGTTCGCTCTCGAAGACGCCCTCGGCGAGGCCGCCGGTATTCACCTGCACCAGCGGACGCGTCGAGCGCAGCGAAACCGAATGCAGCGTCTGCGCCACCAGTCCCTTGCCGGTGCCGTTCTCGCCGGTGATGAAAACGTTGGCGTCGCTCGGACCCACGCGCGAAATCACGTCGAGCACCGGACGCATGGCAGCCGATTGCGCGATCAATTGCGGGAAGCGTTCCGCGCGCAGCGCGCGGTTCTCATCTTCCAGCCGCTGCCCGCGCCGCAGCGCGCGTCCCAGTTCGATCTGCGTCTTCAAAATCGCCGAGAGCCGCGCATTGTCCCAAGGCTTCTGGATGAAATCGCGAGCTCCGCGCCGCATGGCTTCCACCGCAAGTTCGACGCTGCCCCACGCCGTCATCACGATGCACGGCAACGTCGCGTCCAGGGTCTGTATTCGATTAAGCAACTCCAGCCCTTCCTGCCCGCTGGTGGTGTCGCGCGTGTAATTCAGGTCCATCAACACGGCGTCGAAATCGCGCGACTCGGCTTCGTCAATCGCGGCGGCGGGCGAGTTGACCAGCACCGCACGGTAGTCTTCGCCCTTCATGAAGAAGCGGAGCGCTTCGAGCACATCCGGCTGGTCGTCGGCCACCAGGATGCAAGGCTGGGTTTGAGAAGATTTCATCGGGATCCGTTGCCCTGAAGGTTTCGAGTGGCACTTGCAGGGCCAACCGCTATACTCATCAGGAGTAAGCGGTTACTACTACACTAGCACTGCCTCAAGTGTCCGGAAATGGGACGCGGTGTGCGCGCTTAATGCGCCGCGTAATCCTTATAGAGCTCGGCCACCCGGCCCGACTGCGCATCGCCAGGGTGGACCAGCACGCGCCACAGGAACGTCAGTTTTTCGCCCGCCGGCAACTTCCAGTTACTCTCTTCCTGCTTGGGGTCGAAGGCGCTGCGCCCGAAAGGATTGAGCGAGAACAGGCCGTAATCGCGCGCGTGCCAGTACGTCGGATTGCGCGGACTGCGCGGGTGATCGAAGATGGCTACGCCGAGGCGCTCGCCCTCGAGTTCGGCGGTGTAGTCCACCCAGTTGGATCGCTTGCCCCAGACTTCTTTCATGCCCGCGCGGCCATCGGCGTCCACGATCTTCGCGCCCTTCCTTTCAGTGAACGCATCGTGAAGGCGGATCGCGAAGGCGCCTTCCTTGGTATCGCCGAACGTCACGTCGATGGCCGCGGTTAGCGTAATTTCGAAATCGATAGCGCGGTTCTTTGCATCGCCCTCGAAGGTCATCTTGCGCGTCTCCAGCAGCAGCGTTTTCCCGTTCTGATCGTTCCAATCCATGGCGGCGTCAAGCGCACCGTCCTTCCATTCGGAAGACCGCACCACGATCTTACCCATCGGCGCCTTGGTGTACGAGGGATCGTTCTCCCAGAATTTCACGCCGTTGACGTCGTCGTACGAAAACCAGAGTCCGCGGTGATGCAGGTGGTCGCGGCTCTCGCCGGGCAGATTCTCCATCGGAAACCCACGTGTCACGATCTTGCCCGATGCGGAGCGGATTGGCGCCAGGAACGGTTTGTTGGCATCCGCGCCGTAATTGAAAATCGTGAACGGCTTGCCGTCGATCGTGACGGCGTGGGTTTCGGTTGCGTAACGCACCTGCGGGGAAAGGCTGGCGCACGCGGCCAGGCAGAGGACCAGTGAAAATCGCATCGGCTTAGAGTTTATCGCAAGCCTTCCCCTGGAGGGGGGCGTTTGACATACTGTGCAGATGACTCGCAGATGGCTAGCCACGATGCTCCTTGCGTTTCCGGCCATGGCCGCCGACTTGCCGCTGCCCGACCTGCGCATCGAGCCAACCAACGGCGGCTCGGTCTTCTACATCGGCAACAACACCGCTCAGCCACTGAAGGCCTACCTCATCGAACTCGTGGATTATCCCGGCAGTTTCTACAGTTTCTGGCAGGACGAAACCGTCGCCGAACCGCTGCCGCCCAAGGGCGAGCGCCGCATACCGGTCGCGAACATGACGGTGGGCGCCGTCCCGGATTACGTGAAGATGCGAGCCGCCCTGTATGCCGATGGGTCCACCGCGGGTGTGCCGGAGAAGATTGCGCAATTGCTGGACCGTCGCCGCACCATGTTGGAAACCGTGCGCCAGGTGATCATGCGCATGGAAAGCGCGCAGGACGATATGGCGAAGGCCGGGATGCCGGCAAATCTGAAGCGTTGGGCGGACACCCTGCTGCCCCAGGGCAAGAATCGCAACACGCCGGCGGCGATGAATCAGGCGGCCGCGAGGGGAATCGTACTGGGCGCGGCGCAGAGGCTGGATGGCCAATCCTTCGCCGAAACGCTAGCCTTCTTGCGAACGTGGGAGAAGGCGCTGCAGTTACATTGAGATGCGCGGCCCCGCAGAGTGGCAAGCCGGCCTTCGGCCGGTGTACCGACTGAAGTCGGTACCTGGAGTTTGGACATTTTTTGGACTTG
>JBDTPR010000376.1:0-6700 GCA_039932635.1 Candidatus Solibacter sp. | reverse complement strand
ATGTCGTCGGGCTCCAATTCCGGAAGGCCGTCGGCGCGCAGTTTGAAGATTCCTTCGCGCGCGCAGTGCCTGATGATGTGGGTGCGGCAGTAGGCGAGCTGCTCGTCGAGCGTGCCGTCCTGCGGGACGTCGCTCATCACATCGTGCCGGTCGATGCGATACATGCGTCCTTTGATCAGGGGCCGCGATGCGAGATACTGCATCAGTTCGGGAGAAAAGACGATGTCAATATTGGTGGCGAGGATGAACTCGCCGCGCGCGCGACGGATGCCCGCGTTCTTCGCGATCATCTGGTAGAGCGGCAGGGCTCGGGCATGCTTGTAGCGCGCGTGCACTTCGCGCGGCACTTCGATTACGCGGACCTTGCACCACTCGGTGGGGGCCGGCCAACGCAGGGCCTCGGTCAGGCGCGGACGCTCGGCGGGCGGGTTCCATTCGACCAGGATCAACTCGGTGGGGAGGCGATAGCGGTTGACCTGGTTGACCAGCGAGTCGATGAAAATCTGCATCCGGACGAGGAGATTGCCGCCATGATCGTCGTTGCGCGCGGTGGCTACTACCGATAGGTAGGGCCGAGCCTCCTGGTGCATAGAGAACAGGTTAGTTCATGGATGATTTATACGCTAGTGCGGCCCTCGCGCAGAGCGGGAGGTTCGATTCACCGCAGAGACGCAAAGACGCAGAGGAAAACGCAGAGAAGAACAACAGAGAGAAGAACACAGAGAAGACCACGCGGGCTCGACAATTAGCCGCGACAGCGCACCTGTTGTTACACTGATTTGCTCCCGGATGACTTCTGACCTGCACGAAATGAGGCCGCCCCGCTGGCACTATGCGGCCATCGCCGCTCTTCCTTTGCTGCTCACGCTGATCAATATTAATTGGGCATTTGCCAATCTTGGCACGGTGGATGCCTGGTATTACTTCGGCGACTTCATACATTTTCCTCGTATTCAACTGGTGTATGGCAACTATCCCAGTGAGCGTATTCTGTGGATCCTGCCCGGGTATTACCTGGTTCACTGGTTCGGTGCCGTGGCCGGCGTTTTGCTGCTCCACCTGCTGACGCTCGGGGCTTGCCTGTTCCTGCTGCACAGTATCCTTCTGCGAGTGGCCGATTACCGCACCGCGTTTTTCGGCGCCATCATGCTGGGCTGCAATGCGCACTTCATCGGCGCCAACGGCTGGGATTATCCCGAGGGCGCGTACATGACGCTGTTCCTGTGCAGCGCCGCCCTGCTGGTGCCGCGGCGGGGGTCGGAAGGGATTTCAGATCTCGCAGTTTTTTTGTCGGCCGCTGTTTGGGCCGGCCTGCTCTCGCTTTACATCGCTTGGGCCGCGCTGACGCCCGCGTACCTCTACGTTCTTTTCCGCGGACTGCCTCGTCCGTTGCGCTGGCAGTCCGTTGCGAGGTCCCTCGCGATGGGGGCGGCCGGCGGCATTCTGTCGATGATGTTTCAGTGGGCAGCTTATTTGGCGATGGGCGGCCACGGCTTCTACCTGACGAACAGCTTTCAAGTGGCGCGGATCCTGGCCGGCGCCGGACTGATGTTCGATATGAACAAAGACTGGTACCGCGAGCCGGTCTGGCTGATCTTCCCCGCGTTCGGCATTGTGGCCGCGGGCGCCGGCCTGCTGCGCGCAGGCGGACGGTCGCGCGACATGCTGTGGTTCTACCTGGTGACGATGGCGCTCATGGTGGCGGTGAGCTTCGGCAGTTGGCGACTGCTGACTTTCGAGTTCAAGACCAGTGTCGTGCTGCCCGCCCTTTTTCTGGCGCTCGCTCTGGTGATCTTCCGGGTGCCGGACGAAATTTCTGGCGGCCGCTTCTACCTGATTACGGGGGTCGCGGCTGCCATCTGCCTGGCGCCCTTGGGTCGCGCCGGACTCTACTTGCTGGCGTGGCACTGGTGGTTCCTGTATCCGGTGTTCTTCGTGCTGACGGTGGTGATGGTGCTGCGTATCCGCGGGCGTCTTCCCGAGGTCCACGCTTTCGCCGCGTGCGCGGTGCTCTTCGCCTGCGCCAGTTTCGGCATCGTGCCGATCGGCTACGGCCGGATTTGGCAAAGGCCGTACGATGGCCCGGCCGTCACGCGCCGCATCGCGCGCGCCACGCGGGTGGTCATCGACCGGTTACCGGCGGGACGCTTTCCGGCTTTCTGGTATCAGAACGAAAGCGACCGGTTGAGCGAAGAGTTCCGCGGCATCATGTGCTCGCTGATCACGATCAACGAATCCATGATGGATTTTCCGCGCCTGGTACACTCCCGCGCGCAGACCGATCTCAAGATGCAGTATAAGGCCGGCGCCCGCATCTTCCTGCTTAGCGAGCGGCAGGAGGGTATCGAGGCCGCGTCGTACCAGATCGCGAGCGCGGGTATGCCCGTGGCCGTACGCTCGCGAGACCGCATCTCGGGCGACGGGGAGTCCTATTGGATCGTTCAGCTCGAAGTGATGCCGTTCACGGAGGCCGGTCTGCTCGAAGGCTTCGCGGTCGCGGACCGGGTGGAGCAGAGGGGCGCGTTCCCTGGGAATCCGACGGTAGTTCTGCATCGTGCGGGCATCTACCAGTTCGAACTGCGGCACGCGAAGAGCTCGGGGCCTGTCAAGTTCGGCGCGCTGGGCGAGGCGGGAGAGTGGCTTGAAGAAAGCGGCCTGGCGATCGCCGAGGGCGATGAGGAGATCTCGTGGTTTCGCATGGGGGTGCGCCCGGGCAAGCCGGTGCGGCTCGCGGTCACCGGGATTTCGTCCGGCGCTCTGAGTGTTCTGCGCGCCACGGAGGCTGCCGATCTACGCGCGTTCGATATGCAGCGCGGCAAGGTTCGCGGGGGTAATTTGTTGGCGAAGTCCAACTTCGATGACGGTACCAATGATTGGACAGCGATGAAAGGTTCTTTGCGGCCGGTTGCCGGATTCCAAAGCCCGGGGGCCGTGGAGTTCACCCCCAGCGGTCGCGATTCGCAGTACCTCGTTTGGTGGAACGCGGTTGGGCTACAGACGGGGCAGGCTTACGAGCTCACCGCTTGGATCCGGTCGATGTCGGGCAAGCCGTTGCGGGTGGAGTGTGGGATGTGGGACGTCGCGCGGCAGCGGTGGACGGGCAGGCAGGCGTTCACCGCCACGCAGGAATGGACGCAGGCCACGGTGCGATTCCGCAGCGATACGGCGGCCAAAGTCTCGCCGATTTTCTGGCAGTCGCTGGGCGATTTCGGAGCGATGCAGGTGGACGAGGTGGAACTCCGCCCGGTGGCACGGGGGATCGCGGACACATCGTCGATTCCCAACGGCGGCTTCGAGGACGGGCTGGCTGGCTGGGATGCTCCGCAGGGCAAGATTGCGCCTGGCGATGATTGCTATCGCGGCGCGTGCGCGGAGTTTACGCCGCTGGGCACTGCGATGCAATATCTGGTCTCGTGGTCCAGCGTCGCGCCGGTGAAGGGGAGGAGCTACGAGATGACAGCGTGGATTCGTTCGGCCTCCGGCAAGCCGCTGCACCTTCAATGCGGCATTTGGGAACAGAAGGGCAATCGCTTTGCCGCCTATCGAAACGTTGTTGCCACGGGCGAGTGGCAGCAGATTACGATTCCGTTTAGGAGCGATAGTAATGAAAAACTCTCGCCGATTTTTTGGGAATCGCTCAATGAGTACGGGCCTTTGCAGGTCGATGAAGTTACGGTTCGGTAGGGGGTCCGCTCGCCTTCGCTCCCTTACGGTCGCGGCTCTGATTGGGGTTCGCGTTATGGGCGGAGGTCACCGAAAGTTTCAAACATTCAGGTACCGACTGAAGTCGGTACGCAGACTAAAGTCTGCCCCACACGAAGCGCAGGGCAGTGTGAGTGGCGGAGAAGGACGCCACCTTGGTGTCCTTGAGGCCGGCAGCGCGGCCAGCGCCTAGCACCTCGATTTCGCGGATGGCCTGGACGCCTTTCGGGTAGACAATCCAGAGGGCTCCCACGGGCTTGAGCATTGCGGCCAGTTTGGGTGTCTGCGCGAGGGCCCGGCGATCTGTGGCGGCGAAGAAGACCAGGTCGGCCTTCGACCTTCCGGCTGCTGCGTCGAGGCCGCGCAGTTCTTTCAAGAAGTCATCGGGGAACTCTCCGACGACTCGCACGGCGAGGCCTGCTTTAATGCCGAGCTTGCCGGCGCGTGTCGGGGGATTGAGGATCTTGTGCGCCCACTTTTCGGCCGCCGCACCAAGCTCGAACGACGCGGGACCGCCGGCAAAATCGAGGACCAGAAGACCATCGCGCGCGGTTACGGACTTCAGGTCTTTGACCCAGACTTTGAGGCGCTCGTCGCCGCGAAAGAGGATGTGGTCGCCTTCGAAGAAGAGCTTACCGGCGACGCTGCGACTTTGGTAGTGCATGCGACATTCCAGTTCCTGTCCCATGCTAAGGCTCGATCACCGTGAGTTCGCCGAAGCGATGGCCGAGGTCGCGCAGGTAGCCTTCGATGGTGGCCGTGTACCCGAAAATGAAGCGCGCCATGAAGCGGAAGATCACGTTGTAGACCTCGCCATCCTCGGTAATTCGCACGACGCTGCCATCGGGCGCCGGCGCGATCTCGATAGTCCAGGTTCCGCCGAACGGCAGGTCCTTGCCGACGATCCGTGTGACCCGCCGGGAGGGCATCACATCCTCGCGGAGCTCGTAGGCGACCTTGTGGCCGTGGCTGTCCTGTTCCCACCATTGCTTGCGCCCGTCGCGATCGGGCAGGTTGCCGAAGGCCTTGATGTCGCTGCGCCAGTCCACGGGACCGGCCAGGGTGAAGTAGATCGCTTCAGGCTTTTGGCGGAAGCGCGCCTGCCGGGTCGCACGGTGGCCGCGCGGCAGCAGCGCGCCGATGGCGGCCACGACGGCGACCAGTCCTACGATTCCTGCGCCGATCAGATATACCCACTTCATGCGGCACCTCTCTTGAGAAAGCGATTGAGATCTCCGGAGGCGATCATGGCGCGCGATGCCTCCGCTAATAGTTCGAGGCCGCGCAGGGCCTGCTTGCGCTTGCGCTCGTCCAAGTGCGCCAGCACGGCGTCCACCAGTTCCGGCTCCAGTACCTTCTGCTGCTTCTTGATGCGCAGGCCGGCCGCGGTGAGGCGCAGGTCGACGCGCCGGCGGTCGAGCGTGCTGCGTTCGCGATGCACGTAGCCGGTGCGCTGCAAGCGGTCGATGGTCAGCGACATGGTGGATGCGGTGACGCCCATGTGGCGCGCGAGGTCGAAGAGGGGCGTGGCCTGCACGTCGTCCAGATGGTCGAGCACCGACGCCTGATGTCCGCTGAGCACCGCATTGGTTTCGGTATCGCGCACATGGCGCTTGTGGCAGGCGAAATAGATTTGCGGATAACAGCGGAGCACGGTCTGGACATCTTCCCGGGACATTTTCAAGTAGCATACGCCAACTGCTTTGATTCGTCAAATCAAATTAGTTTGGTGCGCGGGCGCGCTATACTCCCCCCATGCGTTCCACCCACACTCGCGCCGCCGTGATTTCCGAGGCCCGCGGACCGGTCGCGATCGAATCGGTGCACTTGGGCGAGCCCGAGGCGGGCGAAGTGCTGCTGCACATGGAAGCCTGCGGACTCTGCCATTCCGACCTCTTCGTGGCAGGGCTCGGAAAGCTGCCGCTGTCGCCGCTGACGCTGGGACACGAAGGCATCGCGCGGGTGGAAGCGGTGGGGCCCGCCGTCACCGAGTGGAGCCCCGGAGATCGAGCGGGCATCACGTTCCTGGGCACCACCTGCGGCGTCTGCGAGTGGTGCAAGGCGGGGCGCGAGCGCTTCTGCCCAAAGCAGACCAACTTCGGCTACACGCTGCAGGGAGCGCTCGGGGAGTACGCGATTGCTCCGGCGCGGGCCCTGGTGCGGGTGCCGGAACGTCTCGCCGCAGTGGAAGCCGCTCCGCTATGCTGCGCCGGCTGGACGGCCTACGGCGCGCTGCGCGAGGCCGCGCTATCGCCGGGCCAATCGGTGGGGCTGTTCGGGTACGGCGGACTGGGCCACCTGGCGTTGCAACTCGCGCTGCACCAGGGATTGAAGGCCGCGGTCTCCGACCCGTCGCCCGAGAAACTGGCTGCGGCGGAGGCGGGCGGGGCGTCGGTGGCGCCGCCCCGGGGAGTAGATGCGGCGATTGTTTTCACGGCCGCGCCCGCGGCGATCCCGCAAGCCTTCAAGGCGCTGCGCCGCAACGGGACGCTGATTTTGGTGGGACTCTCGGTGAGCAATTACGAACTCCCGCTGGTGGATACCGTGCTCAAGGGGATCACAATCCGCGGCAGCTACCTGGGCTCGCGGCAGGACCTCGCCAGGGTGTTCGCACTGGCCGGCGAGGGCGTGCTGCGTCCCCACGTGCACAGCCACGCGCTGGACGAAGCTCCGGCGCTGCTCGACCAGATGCGGCGCGGCGAGCTTTCGGGGCGTGCCGTAATTGCATTCTGATAAGATTCGGGGATGGCCGACGTGAACGTCTATCCGCCTTCGGCGGAGTTCGTGCAGCAAGCGAATGTGAAGGGTATGGAGGGCTACCGAGCCCTGTGTCAGAAGGCCGCCGACCAACCAGAAGAATTCTGGGGCGAATTGGCGGAACAGGAACTCCACTGGTTCCAGAAGTGGACCCACGTGTTTGAGTGGAACCCGCCCTTCGCCAAGTGGTTCGCCGGCGGCAAGATCAACGCCTCCTATAACTGCATCGACCGCCACCTCA
>JBDTPR010000375.1:0-6707 GCA_039932635.1 Candidatus Solibacter sp. | reverse complement strand
TTTGAGTTGCGCCTCGATCCAATCCAGTGCGGCGCGGTTGCGTTCCGTGCCCTGCCGGCGATCGCCAAATTGCGTGAGGCCCTTGATGGTCGCCTTGTAGCGTTCCAGATCGAGGCGGCCGACAATGGTCGCGAGCGGATCAGGCGGCGCCGGTGCAACTATGGGCGCGGCGGCCGGGGCGGCGGGATCCTGGCCCCGCAGAAGCGACGCGAACAGAAATAGGACGGAGAGGGTGTGAGGGCGCATTATTGATTCTCATGAGTGTACCGCCTCGGACCTCGGCGATGCGAATTCGAGTACGCGGGATGGCTCCGGACTAACAGGCGGCGTGCCTCGGCTGGTTACGCCAAGGGCAACCGTCGTACCCGGATGCTGTGCCCGTCCGCCGAAATTGCGGCGCCTTCGGCAAGTGCAATTCGACATTGCAGGCAGATCGCTTCAATCAGTCGAGCTTGAGCTTCGGCTGCCAGCCCCTCAATTCGAAGCAGGATTACTGAGGGACTTCCCGCTCCGGCGAGTGCAAGATGAGTGTGAAAGTCGTGATCGAGCGTGACACAGATCCGCCCATCCTTTCGCGCCGACTCGAGAATCTGAGCGTCCTCAGCCTCCGATAGTCCAATTTCACTGACGTGAATCGCTTCAATGCCGCGTTTCCGAAGGGCCTCGGCAGCACTGGCGCGAGTCCGTGGTCGAGCAAGATCGCGATCATGCCACTCGATCGATGCTCAAGCTCTCGTCATCAACCGCGATAGCTGCGTAGCGAAGCGCCTGATTGAGGTCATCCGGGTCGAGAAACGGGTAATCGGCAATCAACTCGGCCCTGTCAGGGTAAGATGCCAACAGTTCCAGTACGCGGCGGACAGTAATGCGCAGTCCTCGAATGCATGGCTTTCCGCCACACTTTCCAGGTTCAACCGTTATGCGATCAAACGAGCCCACTGTCGTCATAGCATCAAGTTTATACCACGCCTCCACTTTGACACCTTGAGTGCCGCACCGGATGTCTGCGAGGCCAAAGCCTCAGCCGGATTATGGCATTACGGCCCAAAATCCGTCTCCGGTTTATGCCACCGCGCGGCGCGCTCCGACGAGTTTGAGTGCCTCGCGATAGCGCGGTTGGTTCACGTTCTGCAAGAGCTGCTCGCAATGCACTCTGCCGTGGACTAGCTTCACCAGGGGGTCGGCCAGGTCTATCTCTCCTGCCCATACGCCCTGCTGAAAGTCCCTGAAAGTAGGAACGGCTTCGTTCCAATCGACCGGCGCGCCGGATAGAAAGAGGAAGGCCATGGTGTAGAAGATGTGGGCGAGTTGCTGCATGAGGAAGAACCGGGCCGCTTGATAGGGTTCCGGCGGCGCTCCAAAATAGGCGGCAAGATATGCGCCCTCCTCGACCGCGTTGGTCACAATCTGATTGGCCACCACGGCCAGGTCTGCATAACGATCGTTGAGGAAGGCGGCTTCCCAGTCCACCAGCCACACCTGCTGTCCGTCGAAGAGGATGTTGTCGGGCTTGTACAGGTCGTTGTGGCTCGACACCATCTCGGTATCGCCATAAGGGTAGACCGCGGCCACTTCGGCATACCGTGCGAACAGTTCCTCCTGTACGTTTTTGGGGAGGATATTTCCCGCCTGGAACTTCTGCAGGAAGCCGTCCGAGGCGGGCCCTTTGGTGAGCAGGAACGTGCTGGTCGTATTGAAGGGCGCCCGGGCGAACGGCGGCAGTGCATGCAGGGTCCGCAGGACAAGAGGTAACCGAGCCCTTGCTTCCGACACGGAAAAGGGCGAGGTTCCCGCAAAGTCGGTGATGGAAACATGGTCTTCGGTATTGGTGTACCGGACGCTTGGCGCCAGGCCGGCGTCGGCCGCCGCCCTCATGCAGGTGTAGTGGCGCGTGGGATCTTCGGCACGCGTGATGATCTTTAATAGGTACGGAGTTCCCAGCACCACGATGCGAAAGACGAGGGAATTGGTTTGGCCTTTGGTAATGGTCGAGATGTCTTCAAACTCAGTCACCCCGAAAGCTTCGCGCAGGCCGCGTGTCACCGCGGTGGTTCTCTCTTGCGGAATCATGGAGTCGATCCTAGCCGAATTCGGGGGCAAAAACCAGTCTTGTTTTCAATGATTTAGCGTGATATAGTTAAAAAAGATAGGAAATCTGGACACTTTTCCACCCTCCCTCCGCTCCCTCAACCCCTTTTCATCTGCAGCAAAGCACAACACCACGGTCGCAATTCGCAACACCGCTTTCAAACTATTGATTTCGTGAAGGATAGTGGCGCTTAGCTAGATTTCGCTGTAGTGAATCCCCACGCACGCCCCCTGCTGCAATTTCCCACACTGCTAACTGCATGATTCTACGACGCATAAACGTGTGAAATACCACGGAGTTTGGCATCCGGAATGCCTTTATAGAGAACGAAAGGCGGTAAACGAAAATGACAGTCCTACTGGTTCTCGGAACTTTCCTGGTTTTCATCGTATTGGATTACGCATTGAATAGTCGCAAGGCCCTCCAGACGGTAGCGTCGGAAGCCCATTCAGCCGTTGCTGCACGGCTGGAAGGCGAATATGTGGACGGATTCCTGGTTCCCCAAGCGGTTTCTTACCACAGCGGCCACAGTTGGCTGGTCCGTGAACGGCAAAATGTCGTGCGGGTTGGCGCGGACGAATTTGCGGCGGCGCTCGCCGGCAAGATCGACAAGATCGAACTCCCCAAGCCTGGCCAATGGATCCGGCAGGGACAGAAAGTTATCTCCTTCATTCGCGACGGTCAGAAGACCGAGATGGTCTCCCCGACCGAAGGCGAAGTCATGGCGGTCAACGCTGCCGTGGTTGAGAATCCGGCGCTCATGCGGCAGGAACCCTACGGCAAGGGCTGGCTGCTGAGTGTCCATGTTCCGGACGAAGAAAACACCACGCGCAACCTGATCCCCAAAATGCTGGTCGGCGAGTGGATGCGCGAAGCGGTCGAGCGGCTCTATGCGCGGCAACCGAACCTGGCGGGCGCAGTGGCAGCGGACGGCGGACGCCCGGCGGAAGACCTGCTGGAAGCCCTCCCGGGTCACGATTGGCAGGAAGTCACCGGCGAGTTCTTCCTCACGAAGTAGCTGAAACTTCAAACTATTGTAAAGATTTGCTACACATCGCACGTGATTATCTGTTAAAAAGGATTTGAGGGTCTTATTATGTCGAAGGCCATATTGTACGACAGTACCCTGTGCATCGGTTGCAAGGCCTGCGAAGGCGGCTGCGCCGAGCGTTGGGGACTGCCGTACAACGACAAGGTCGCAGCAGAAGAGAAGATCTCGGCCCACAAGCTGACAGCGGTGGAAACCCACGGTGAGCGATACAGCCGCCGCTTGTGCATGAACTGCCAGCAGCCGGCGTGCGCTTCGGTATGCCCGGTGGGCGCCATCCAGAAGACGGCGCTGGGCCCGGTGACTTACGACGCTGACAAGTGCATGGGCTGCCGCTACTGCATGCAGGCATGCCCCTTCCAGGTGCCTTCCTACGAGTGGGATAAGCGCCTGCCGAAGATGCGCAAATGCGACATGTGCTCCGACCGCCAGATTCAAGGCAAGCCGACGGCGTGCACGGAAGCCTGCCCGGTGGGCGCCACAATTTGTGGCGAGCGCGATGAACTGCTGGCCGAGGCCCGCAAGCGCATCGCGGAGAAACCGGACGGGTATTTCAACAAAGTGTACGGGGTGCAGGAGGTGGGCGGCACCAGCGTGCTCTACCTCTCGGCGGTGCCGTTCGAACAGATCGGGCTGCGCAAGGTCCCGATGGAAGCCTTACCGGAAACCACGTGGCGGGTCCTCGAACTCGTGCCGGACGTAGTCTCGACTGGCACGGTGCTATTGGGCGGGATCTGGTGGATCACCAACCGCCGCGCCGAAGTTGCCAAAAAGGAGGGCCGGCGCAAATGAAACTCGCGCTTCCCAAAATCACGATCTGGCGCGCGATCTTCGCGGCCATCATGTTGAGCGGCGTGTATGCCACCTACCTGCGTGTGATGTACGGCTTGGGCGGCTCCACCAATCTGAGCGATAAATTCCCCTGGGGCATCTGGATCGGATTCGACGTGATGTGCGGAGTAGGCCTGGCGGCCGGCGGGTTCACGCTGGTGGCGCTGGTCCACATCTTCAACATCGAAATGTACAAGCCCGTTCTGCGACCGGCCATTTTAACCGCCTTTCTCGGTTACACGCTGGTCGTCGTTGGACTACTGTTCGATCTCGGGCGCCCCGACCGCTTATGGCATCCGCTGGTGATGTGGAACCCGCACTCAGTGATGTTCGAGGTGGCGTGGTGCGTCACGCTCTACTCCACGGTGCTATTCCTGGAATTTCTGCCCGTGGTCTTCGAGAAGTTCGGCTGGCACAAGCCGCAGGAGTGGATCCACAAGATCTCGGTGCCGCTGATGATTCTCGGTGTGCTGCTTTCCACGCTGCACCAGAGTTCGCTCGGCACACTCTTCCTGATCGTGCCCGAGAAGCTTTACGCCCTGTGGTACACGCCGATTCTGCCGCTTCTGTTCTGGCTGTCGGCCATCGGCGTGGGCTTGGCCATGACGATTTTCGAAAGCTGGCATTCCAGCCGCGCCTTCGGACGCGCCTTGGAACTCCCGCTGCTCGCCAGTATGGGCCGCGTGCTCGCGGTGCTGATGAGCGTCTATCTTTGGGTTCGTTTTCTCGATATGAGCCATCGCCATGTGTTCAACCTGCTGACCGTCAACCGCATCGAGACGTGGCTCTTCTGGCTGGAAATTGCGCTGATGGTGGTGCCGACCGTGCTGTTGTTCCAGGCTAAATTACGCATGCGGCCGGGAGCGCTCTACGCCTGCGCGGTGATGGTGGTATTTGGCTTCATCGCCAACCGCCTCAACGTCGGCATTACCGGACTGGAAGCCGGCAGCGGGACGCATTACATACCAAAGTGGAGCGAGGTATCGATCACGCTTTCGATTGTGGCGGCGGGCTTTGCCATCTTCCACTTCGTGGCGCAGAACTTCCCGATTTTCGAGGCCGTAGGGCATGAGCCGGCGTCCGTGAATCAAGAACAAACGGAGGAAGACCCAGTCGCCGTATAATGCCGCTGCTGATCAAGAATCGTTTCGGTCTGGCCGCCAAGCTCGCAGTCTGTGTGATTGCGAGCACGGCGGCTTTCTTTGCGTTGTTCGGATATTTGAACCTGCGCATGGAACGAACCCATTCGGAGGAACTGATCAAGCAGTCGGCCTACCGCGTGGCGGACATCATTTTGCGCAGCACGCACTACGAGATGCTGCACAACGATCGCGAAGCGCTCTACAACATCATTCGCGGCATGGGCAGCGAGAACGGCGTGCGCCGCATACGCCTGTTTAATAAAGAGGGCCGCATCACTCTCTCCACCGAGGCCAACGAGGCGGGGACGGTCGTCGATAAGAACGCGGAGGCCTGCTACGGCTGCCATCAGGTGGCGGCTCCCCTGGTGAAGCTGAATCGCAAGGACCGCGCGCGGCGCTTCACCGACAAGCAGGGGCACAGCGTCCTGGCGGTGATCCAGCCGGTGGAGAACCTGCCCGAATGCTCGAACGCCGATTGCCACGTGCATCCGGTGGAACAGCGCGTACTCGGCGTGATTGACGCGAATCTGTCGCTGGATACGGTGGATGAGCAGATGTCGCAGCACCAGACGAATCTGGCTTACTTCCTGGTTTTGGCCATCATTCTGGGCTCTGGCCTGGCTGTGGCGTTCATCTGGGTTGTGGTCTATCGTCCGGTGAAGAAGCTGATTACCGGCACCCACCGTGTGGCCGATGGCGACCTTACCTACCGCCTGCCGGTGGGTTCGGAGGACGAACTCGGCGACCTCGCCCACTCCTTCAATAAGATGACGGAGAAGGTGGAAGGCGTGCAGGCGGAGATCGAAGAGCGCGTACGGCGGAAAACGGCGGAATTGGAGAAGGTCTACAAAACCCTGCTGGCCTCCGAGAAAATGGCTTCGATCGGTAAACTGGCCGCCACGGTGGCGCACGAGATCAACAATCCGCTGTTCGGCATCCTGACTTATGCGCGCCTGACGCTGCGTGCGGTGCAAAAGCTGGATATCGCGCAGCGCGACGAACTGGCTGAGCAGCTGGAGACCATCGAACGCGAGAGCAAGCGCTGCGGCGAATTGGTGAAGAGCCTGCTCACCTTCTCCCGGCAGGCGCCGAGCCAGCGCGAGCCGCAAGACCTGAACGTAGTGGTGCAGCGCGCGGTCCAACTGGTGAAGCACAAACTCGCGATGCAGAGCATCGAACTGAAGGTAGAGCTGGACGAAAGTATGCCGCCGGTGGAATGCGACGGCAACCAGTTGCAGCAGGTGATTCTGGTACTGATGGTGAACGCGTCGGAGGCCATGCCCAAGGGCGGCAGCCTGCTGGTGGTCACGGAGATGGATGAAGATGGCGAACGCGCCGTGGTGCGGGTCAAGGATACGGGTTCGGGAATTCCGGAAGATGTCCTGGCGCGCATCTTCGACCCCTTCTTCACCACGAAGGAAGATCAGAACCGTACCGGGCTCGGCCTGGCGGTAGCGGCGGGCATTATCGAACAGCACGCGGGAGAGATTACCGTCCGGAGCAAACCGGGCGAAGGGACGGAGTTCCGGGTGGCGCTGCCGGCTATGGCAGCGGCGACTGTAGGGGCGAAGTATGAGCGCCGATAACGGAAGGACAC
>JBDTPR010000374.1:0-6709 GCA_039932635.1 Candidatus Solibacter sp. | reverse complement strand
CACAATGGCAGGCTCCGATGAGCCTAACCAAAGAGAATACAGCGGTAGGTGGTACATCCCAAATGGGATTAGTCCCGTAGTTACTATACTTACTAATGCCCCGCAATTTGGCCGAGAAGAACGAGGAATGCGAGAATTTCCTGGCCCTTCCCGTTGGGGTGCTGATCGCATTCGGTGGGCGTTAAACGGATCAGCAGACCTGCCGCACATGCGTCGCCACCCTTGGCAAAGGCGGCGATCTTGAAGGCGGTGAAGCCGTCGGCAATTTGCACGGGCGCAAAGCCGGGGCCGGCCAGTTGGTGCGCGACCTGGGTCATGACTGTATTGAGCGCTACGGTAACGCTGTCCAAAGCCGGCGCCGGCGAATAGTACTTAGTTAGGACCAAGGTGCCCTGATACCTGCGACGGATATTGGTCAGGATGGTGCCTAGATTGGCTGCATAGGCTTGCAGCACGGGGCCTAGTACGGCGTTGGCACACGCCTGATCGGCGCCGCATTGCTGCAGTTGCGGCACGACCATGAGAACGTCGTTGGCGCCGATCATGAGACTCACCAGGTTGATGCGGGAATTTCCCGCGAGTTTCAAGTTGGCAAAGTCCATCTGCGAGGTGGTATAGGGGGAGTGCAGTCCGACTGTCTTGAAGGGCGGCGCACCGGGGACACGCGGCGTGTTGCATCCCAGATCGGGCATATTCTGATTCAGGAAACTGGCGCTGGTTTCGCCGGGGCACGCAGCATTGATCAGCTTTTTCGCGGGGAGGTGCGTCAGATCGGCGAACACTTCCGGGTAGCCCACAAATTTGTTGGCTGCAGGGTACGTAGTGGTGTACGGGGGCAAGAGAAGGGGATTCATGCCAAATGGAACGGAATCGCCGAGCGCCAGATAGATCTCGGATTGAGCGTTGGCAGCGACTGCCGAAATCAGTAAGGTAAGCGTCAAGGTTAGTTTGTTGTTCATTAATATTCCCACCTCATGCATGTTAGTTCGCTTAAGGTTGGAAGGATATAAGAGTTATGTCCTTGCTAGTACATCGCCGGGTGGGAAGTGTATAAAATCGCCGAGTCGCCGGTGAACTCGATGGAATTGTGCGCACACCGCCATTCACGCGAGGTAAATCCCGGGGAGTCGAAGGGAGATGGCGTTCCTCTAGAATGGTATTTCGTGACCCGACTTACACTAGCGCTTCTTCTGGGGGCATGCGCCTTTGCGCAGGGCCGGCCCGACGGACTGTACGCCGTCTTCCATACATCGGCGGGCATCTTCACGGCAAAGCTCTATGAAAAGGAGACGCCGAATACGGTGGCGAACTTCGTCGCGCTGGCGCAGGGCACGAAGGCAACACGCAATCCGAAGAGCGGCGATATGGTGAAGCGGCCGCTGTATGACAACATCACCTTCCATCGCGTGGTGCGCGGCGAAATGATTCAGGCGGGCGACCCCACGGGAACGGGGCGCCACAATTGCGGCTTCACGATTCGCGACGAGTATCTGCCTGGCCTGCGATTCGATGCCGCCGGAAAACTGGCCATGGCTAACAGCGGCACGCAGGATTCGGGCGGCTGCCAGTTCTTCATCACGGATGGCCCGATGCGCAGTTGGGACGGCAAGTACACGATTTTCGGACTGGTGGTGGAGGGGCTGGACGTGGTGGCGAAAATCAATCGCGCGCCGCTGCACGACGACAAGCCTGTGGAACCGGTCAAACTGACGACCGTGACCATCGAGCGGGTGGGTCCGGAGCCGGTCAAGAAGCGGAAGAAATGAGGGGTGGCAAGACTCCGGCCTTCGGCCGGTGTACAGACTGAAGCCGGTGCGCAGGCTGAAGTCTGCCCCAGATACAAAACTGATCTAGTGCATTGCGTTGAAGATTGCGGCGTTGTCGTTGAGGATGCGCTGCGTGATTGCGGGGTCTGGATCGGTGGTGGAGACGCCGCGGTCGAAGGTGCCCCCCAGAAGGATGCCGTCGCGGCGCGGGAACATATAGATGTTGGGCCCGATCATGCAGTAGTTGACTTCGGGCTGCGGCAACAGGAAGACCAGTTGGCCGCGGATCGGCGTGAGTTCGGTGTCGCCGAACAGGGCTCGGGCGCCCAGCCCCGTGCAATTGAAGATCAACTCTTCGCGCAGCGCCGCGACCTCTTGCGTGGAGGCGAATTCGCGGATCACGATGCGCCCGCCCGCGGCGTGGAAATCGCGAATCAGCGCGCCCAGGTAAATCGCCGGCTCGATCAGCATGGTCTGGCGGCGATGCACATACGGCACGTCGAACGGGTGCTGGCCGGCATTCAGCGTACCCGCTTCCGGGTACAGCGTTTCGACATCGAAGTTAGGGCTCTCGGGCGGCGGGGGCGTGTATTCGCGATCGCGCGAGAGCGAGTAGAGAGGCAGCCAGCGGACCCCGTAGGGCTCGCCCGCGAACGACTGGTAGCGGCGGAAGGCGATGCGCGCCGCGTCGGAAAATTGCGCGCGGAATTCCGGCGTCACCATCGGGCGATCGAAGACGGAGGTGGGCTCCCAAAGTCCTCCCGCGACGTTGGACGTGGTGGAGGGCGGCATTTCTCTGGCGTAGATCACGGGGGAGAAACCCCGCTCCTGCAAAAGGCGGGCAGTGGACAGTCCCACGACTCCGCAGCCGATGACGGCGCACTCGCGCGAAGCTTCACGGGATAGATCGCGGGGCGCCATGTCCACGGCGAGTTGGGCCGTGCCCCAGGAGAGCGTGATGCCGGCGCCGCCGTGGCCGTAATTATGGATAACGGTCTTGGTATCAAGTTTCTGCGCGCGCACGACGAAGCCCGAAGGGCGGAAGGGCCGCAGGCCCGCGATGCTGCGGATTACGCGGTCGGCGGAGACGTTCACGCGCGCCAGTTGCGGGCGTGGAGCGACGGTCGCGGCGACGGGAATTCGCCGCTGCGCGCAGGCCGCCAAACCCAATGTGGAAGCGGCCAGAAAGCCGCGTCGCGTATGCGCTGTCATACAATGAAGTTTAGCCTTAACCAGTCGTCCTACCTACCGGAGCACAGGCCTGTCCAGGAAAAAACCAGCCGCCGAGCACGGCGGCGCACAGCCCGTTCAAGCAGCCGCGCCCACTCTGGCGCCGCCGGGCGCATGGGAAACGCGCATCGAGCCCTTTGTGGCGAAACAGGCGCTCTGGCTGCTGCTTTGTATTCTGGCGGTGGGCATCGCGCGCATTGTCGCCACTTACAACGTGTTCGCCACGACGGGCGACGAACCCGCGCATATCGCGTGCGGCTTACAGTATGTCGCGCAGCATGTGTATCGCTATGAGACGCAGCATCCGCCGCTGACGCGCGCCATGATCGCGGTGCTGCCGTATCTCAACGGCACGCGCCCGCGCGGCAAGCCGACGTTCCAACTGGAAGGCTGGGACATCATTACTTACGAGCATCACCCGGAGCAGACGGTGATGCTCATGCGACTGGGCAATCTGCCGTTTTTCATTCTGGGATGTGTCGTGGTTTACCTGTGGGGGCGGCGCTATTTCGGAGCGGCGGTGGGCGTGATCTCGGGGCTATGCTTCACGTTGATCCCGACCATTCTAGCGCACGCCGGATTGGCCACCACGGATATGGGACTGGCGGCCACGCTGGGCGCGGCCTTTTTCGCCATGCTGGTTTGGGCTGCCGAGCCGACGCTGAAGCGCGGTGCGATCTTCGGCCTCTGCATGGCGCTGGCGCTACTTTCCAAATTCACCACGCTGGGATTTTTTCCGATGGGCGCCGCGATTGCGTTGACCTATTACCTGGCCGCCCATCGCCCCGGAGTGCCGGACCTGCTCGCGATGGCGAAGCAGCGCGCCGCGAGTTTCGGAGTCGCCGTGGCAGTGTGCCTCTTCACGATGTGGGCGGCGTTCTTTTTTTCGTTCGGCCCGGTGCCCTTCTGGAATGTCAGCCTGCCGGGGTGGGAATACTTCGACGGGATTCGGGTGGCGCTGCTGCACAATACCGAGGGGCATCCGGCGTGGCTATTGGGCGAAGCGAGGCGCTACGGCTGGTGGTATTACTTCCCCGTGGCGCTGGCCGTCAAGACGCCTCTGGCGATGCTCGCGATGGTCGGCATCGGTGTGGCGGTGTGCTGGCGGAATCACAAGAACGTGGCTTATATGATGCCGCTGGCTTTCGCGTTCGGTATCCTGCTACCCGCGATGGCGAGCAACGTGAATATCGGGTCGCGCCATGTACTGCCGGTGTTTCTGGCCTTTTCGATCATGGCCGCGCTCGGCGTGGTGCACCTGGCGCGCGCCTCGAATCGCAAGGCTTGGACCGGCGCGTTGGCCGGCGTGCTGATGCTCTGGCTGGCGGGAACCGGCGCGCTGCACCATCCCGATTACATTCCCTATTTCAACGAACTGGTGCAGGGACAGCCCGACCGAGTGCTTTGCGATTCCGATTACGATTGGGGCCAGGATACCAAGCGACTGGCGGCGCGACTGAAGCAAGTGGGCGCGACGCAACTCAATTACGGCTACATCAATTCACACGATGAAGCGTTCCTGGAGGCCTATCCGGGCCTGCCCAAGATTAAGGCTATACATCCGCTGCAGCCCGCCGATGGCTGGACCGCGGTCTGCCCCACGCAGGACCACGCTACGCAATACGGCCTGGAGTATCGCTATCCGAATATCAAGCCCTGGTACTCATACGTTCCGGTGAAAGAACGCGTCGGGACGATCGACCTACTGTATCTCCCGCCGGGCACGATTGGAAAATAATTCCGCATGTCGAAGAAGAAGACCAAGCCGCCGCTGCGCTCCGAGATCGAGCCCGCCGCCCCTCCGACACCGGGATTCTGGGACGCTACGCTGCTTCCCTTTTTGGTACGGCGCGGACTGTTGGTGGCCGTGTGCCTGATCGGGCTGGCGAGCCTGCGGATCGTTGCGACGTATTCGGAGTTGAGCCCCACGTGGGACGAGCCGGGGCACATGGCGTGCGGCCTGCAGTATCTGGCGCAACATGTTTATCGTTATGAAGCGCAGCATCCGCCACTGGCGCGCGTGATGTCGGCGCTGGGACCGTTCCTGGCCGGCGCGCGGCCGTTGGGAATTAAGAATCAGGACCAGGAAGGTGTGGCGCTGATGTACCACGACGGGCATCCCGAACAGATGCTCACGCGCATGCGGCTGGGGATTCTGCCGTTCTTTATCGTGGCGGCATTGGTAGTGTTTTTCTGGGCGCGGCATCACTTCGGCAATGCGGCCGCCGCGCTGTCCGCGGGGATGTTCACGCTGGTGCCGACGGTGCTGGCGCATGCCGGCATGGCCACCACCGACATGCCGCTCACGGCGTGCCTGTCGGCTGCGTTCTTCGCTCTGCTGTTGTGGGCGGAACGGCCTACGTGGCAGCACAGCGTACTGCTCGGGGTTACGACGGCGCTCGCCGTGGTCAGCAAATTCACGGCGCTGGGATATTTGCCGGCGGCGGCGGTCTTCGCTTTCCTCGCGTATCTGTGGGTGGAACGCCCGGGCGTCGATGGCGTGATGAAGGCTGCGAAAGCGCGGCTGGCGCCTGGGGCGATCGCGGTGGGGGTAGGCGCGATCGGCATCTGGGCGGTGTACTCGTTTTCGTTCGGCAAGGTTTCGGCGTGGGGAATCAGCTTGCCCGCGCCTGAGTTGTTCGATGGTGTGCTGTTCGCGATGTACCACAACACGAAGGGTCACGCCGCATACTTCATGGGCGAGATCCGCAACACCGGATGGTGGTACTTCTTCCCCGTGCTGCTGGTGGTGAAGACGCCGCTGGCGTGGCTCGCGGCGGTGGGCGTCGGACTCGCGGTGTGGTGGGGACGGCGCGCGCAGCTGGCGTATTGGATGCCGGTGGCGTTTGCTGCCGGGATCCTATTGCCCTCGATGACAAGCCATGTGAATATCGGACTGCGGCACATTCTGCCGATCTTCACGGCGCTCGCGGTGCTGGCCGGAATCGGACTGCTGCGCTTGTTGGAGCGCGCGCCTTCGGCGAAGTGGGCGGGTCCGGCGGCCGCAGTGCTGGTGCTATGGCTGATGGTTTCGGGCGCGATGCAGCATCCCGATTACCTCTCGTACTTCAATGAGCTTGCGGGGTCGTCGCCGGAGCGGATCGTGGTGGATAGCGATTTCGATTGGGGGCAGAATATCGTTCGCTTGCAGCGCCGGCTGAAAGATCTTGGCGCAACGCAGGTGAATTTTGGCGATGTGAATCTGCACGCCAATCATTTGATGGTGTGGCCAGGATTGCCTCGCGTGTCCAATCTGGACGCGTTCCGTCCGGTGGAGGGGTGGACCGCCGTGAGCCCCACGATGTGGATGCTGCGGAAATATGGCCTGGGGTCTCGCGATATTCGCGCGCTGCCGTGGTGGGCCTACTATCACCCGGTGGAAAAGGTGGGATCGCTGTGGCTGTACTATGTTCCGCCTGGATCGTTGCAGCAGGGCGGATTCCCTCGGAATTAGGACCCCAATCAGAGCCGCGACCGTCAGGGAGCGGTGGCCGACGCTAAGCAAAGGTAGCAAACGCTCCCTCACGGTCGCGGCTCTGATTGGGGCTTGGCTTACGCTAGGATTTCGCTTACTACTCTGGCGGGGAACTGGTCGGTCAGGCGTTCCTTCAGGCCGTTGTGATCGAGGAAGAGATCGCGATTGTTCATGCCCAGCAGGTGCAGGATCGTGGCGTGGAAATCGTGGACGCTGACGCGGTTTTCGACGGCCTTGA
>JBDTPR010000373.1:0-6718 GCA_039932635.1 Candidatus Solibacter sp. | reverse complement strand
CATGGAAAGCGCGCAGGACGATATGTCGAAGGCCGGGATGCCGGCAAATCTCATGCGTTGGGCTGATACCCTGCTGCCCGCAACACGCCGGCTGCTATGAATCAGGAGGCCGCGCGCGGAATCGTACTGGGCGCGGCGCAGAGGCTGGACGGCCAATCCTTCGCCGAAACGCTAGCCTTCTTGCGAACGTGGGAGAAGGCGCTCCGGTAGCCCTGATTTGCGCGGCCCCGCAGAGTCGCAAGCCGGCCTTCGGCCGGTGTACCGACTGAAGTCGGTACGCAGACTAAAGTCTGCCCCACAGGGAAGAAAGCAGTGCCTACGGCATTAAATCAGTTCGAAAAGTAGCTGCCCCGTGCTGACGGCTTCGCCCGGCTTCACCTGAATCGTTTTGATCACGCCATCCACCGCGGGGCTGATCTGAATTTCCATCTTCATGGCTTCGATCACCAGCACCGGTTCGTTCTTGCGGATCGCCTGCCCGGGCACCGCGACCACCGCGCTGATGCGTCCGGCAATCGGCGACCGGCAGAAGGTGTCCTCCAGCAGCTTGAGCGGAGGGCGCACGCGCGTTACCTGCTCGGGAATCTCCAGGTCCGCGGGCTGCCAGTTGCGGTGGCCGTTGTGCGCGTCTTCCAGGAACTCTACCGACACTTCGTAGTTCTTCTTTTCGATTTCAATCCGGAGTTTCATTGGTGGTCGAGCTCCCATTGGACTGGCGCGCCGTCCAGCGGCGCCAGAAAGTGCGTATGCCGTATTTCAACGCTCCCGCGCGCTTGATCGCGGAGGGGGCGGGCACCTCTACCATTTCGCGGATCACTGCGCGGTCTCCCAAAATGGCTTTCACCGCGGCCGCGGCAATGACCTGGTGCAGGACGGGAATCGGGGCTTCGCGGCTCATAACGGAATCAGTCCGTGCTTTTTCTGCGGACGCCAATCGCGCTTGGTGGAGAGCGTGTCGAGCGCGTCCGCCAGGTAGCCGCGAGTCTGCGCCGGTTCGATGATGTCGTCCACCAGGCGGTAACCGCCGGCCACGTACGGCGTGTAAAACGTCTCGCGATAGTGCTGAATGAGTTCCTGGCGCTTCGCCTCAGGGTCGGGGGAATCGGCAAGCTCGCGGTGAAAGACGATCTCCACCGCGGCCTCCGCGCCCATCACTGCGATCTCCGCCGAAGGCCATGCCAGCGTGCAATCGGCGCCCAGATCCTTGGCGCACATGGCGATGTAGCCGCCGCCGTAGGCCTTGCGCAGAATCACCGTAATTTTCGGCACCGTTGCCGCGGAATAGGCGAAGAGCAATTTCGCGCCGTGGCGGATGATGCCTCCGTATTCCTGATCCACACCGGGCAGGAAGCCGGGGATGTCCACCAGCGTGATCAGCGGAATATTAAACGCGTTGCAGAAGCGCACGAAGCCCGCGCCTTTGTCCGAAGCGTCGATATCCAATGCGCCGGCCAGCACCTTGGGCTGATTCGCCACGATGCCCACGGTGGCCCCGCGCAGGCGGCCGAATCCAACCACTAGATTGCGCGCGAACTCGGCGTGTACCTCGAGGAAATCGGCGTGATCCACCAGCAGCCCGATCACGTCCCGTACGTCGTAGCCGGTCTTGGCTTCCTTCGGCACCACGGTGTTGAGGCGCGGCTCGTACATATTGCTATCGTCGGGCTCGGCGCGCGGCGCGTCTTCTTTGTTGTTGCTGGGGAGGAAGGAAAGCAGCCGCTGGCAGATCTGCGCGGCCTCCACGTCGTTCTCGGCAACGAAGTGGACCACGCCCGATTTGTTCATCTGCGCGCGCACACCGCCGAGTTCCTGCGCGGAGACCATTTCGCCGGTCACCTGTTTGATCACCGTGGGCCCTGTGATGAAGATGAGTCCGTCGCGAGTCTGAATGATGAAATCGGTGAGCGCGGGGCTATATGCCGCGCCGCCCGCGCACGGTCCGCAAATCAGCGACACCTGCGGCACCACGCCGGAGAGCATCACATTCTGGTGGAAGATGCGGGCGTAACCGGCGAGGCTGGCCACGCCTTCCTGCACGCGCGCGCCGCCCGAATCGTTGATGAAGACGAAGGGGGTGCCGGTCTTCATGGCGGCCTTCATCGTATCGGCGATCTTATTCGCGTGGACTTCGCCGGCGGAGCCCCCGGCAACCGTGAAATCCTGGCTCGCCAGGTGGACCGGGCGTCCGCCGATGCGCCCGCGCCCGGTGACTACGCCATCGGCGGGCAGTTCTTTGTCGCCCATGCCGAAGAAGCGGCCATTGTGTTTGGCGAAGAGGCCCGCCTCCTGGAAGGAGTCGCGGTCGGTCAGCAGGGTGACGCGTTCGCGAGCGGTCAGCTTGCCGCTCTTATGTTGCTTGGCGATCCGCTCGGGACCGCCGCCCTGTTTGAGACGTTCGCGGCTTTCGCCGAGCTCCGCCACTTTGTCGATTGTCGTAGGTGTTTTGACCACTTGAGCCCTCAGTTAAATATAAGTATATCTGAATGTCTCCTTTCGCCACCAGGCCCCGGTGGTTGCGGCTACTTCACTTCCGGCGGCAGGCCCGTGCGGAGCCACGCCAGCACGCTGGCCTCTCCGTATTTGGCGGCGAGATCCGCGACTCTGCGGGCGGCCGCCGCATAGGCGCGGCGCGCTTTCCCCGCATCGTCCGTCTGCCGGATATCGACTTCCGGCGCGGCAGCAGGCTTGGTGCCCGCGGCGTTCTCCAGATAGCCGACCACTCCCTCTCGAAACCATACGGGCAGTCCGCCTATCGACTGCGCGCCCACGAAGACGTGCAGCAACTCATGGCGCAGCGTGCTGTCGAGCGCTCCGCGCAGCGTGGCCGCGGGCTGTAGTTCGATGCGCCGGCCGGTGGTGCGCGCCGCGACCCAGCCGGGCTCGCCCGTGGCATTGCGGAACGTCTCCACATCCGGGTAGACGCGGATCTCGATGCCGGCGGGCGCGGTCCAGCCGTAGCGGTGGGTGATTTCGCGAATCAGTCGTTCCGCAATCGGCAGCACCGAGCCATCGGGCTGTGTGGTCATCAGGGACACGCTCTCGCCTCCCATGCGGCGCCACTGGAGCCCGCGCGCCGACACCCCGACGGGCGCACCCGGGTAGTAGAACGCCAGAATCTCGCGGTAGCCGTGGCCTTCGCTGCCCATCTGGTCGGCTCCAAGCTGGCAGAGGCCCGCGCCGTGGCCGTCGCCAGTGCCGGTGAACGTGATCCTTCCGCCGCTGACTGCGACCTGCCACAAATCGCTGCGCAGGGTCTGGAAGCCCAGCGCGCGGCCGATTGCGAAGCGTAAGGAACTGGCGGCCACGCGCACGCGTTCGCCATCGCCCACGAGTTCCAACTCCCTGACGCGGCCCGACACGTTACGCCGGAGTACGTTGATGGCGCGAATCTCCGCCGGCGTGCGCAGTTGGGAGAAGCGCAGTGCCGCCGCGATCTCGATGGCCGGAGCAGTCCAATGCCATTCAGATGACGATTGGCGCGTGCAGTATGGGTCGGCGTGGCTGCGCAGGTAGGGCGCGCGCTGAGTGCTCCACACCTCGCCGCCGTCCTCGGTGTGCCCGCCGCAGCTCTTCGAGTAGCAGGCGAAGGCGGGCTTGCCGGCGAACCACAACAGCTCGCCCGAGGTCTGCGCGGCCAGCGATGCGAGCCGCTCCGTGACCGCGTTGGGTTCAACGCGCTGGCAGTGGGTGGTGGAACATAGGTCGTAGCCTTCCGCGGTATGCCGGCCGCGCAGATTGAGGCCGTAGGAACGTGCCGCCACGGCCATCGCCTTGATGGCTTCGTCGCTGCGAAAGGTGCTGCACTCGCCGGCCAGGACGGAGGCGACGTAGTGCTCCACGTCCATTTCGACGACGCCCTTGGGCAGGCGGATCTTCAACGTGACCGGGGCGCCCCACGCGACCGTGGCGACCGCGAGATATGCGATCGCCAGTCTCATAGGGCGCCGCGCGCGTGCGCTTCGAGGACTCGTGCCGCGATAGGAGCGGCATCGCCGCCGCCCGACTTCCCCTGCACCATCACCGCAACCACGGCCGCGTCGGTGAACCCCGCGAACCACGCCACGTACATACCCGTTGCCGATCGCGCGCTGCCCGTTTTCCCCGCGACCTTCATGTCGGCGACGCGCGCGCGCTGCGCCGTGCCGAGCTCGACTGCATCGGAGAGGCCGGCGCGGACGGTGTCCGCGGCGCGATTTGCCAGGCGCAGGTAGGCGAGCGCGAGCGCGGCGGGAGTGGCCAGCACGCCATCCTCGCCGAGCGCCTGGAGTTCGACGGGCGCACTCCAGATTCGCCCCGTGGTCTCGTTGTCGCCGAACCATCCGGTGCGCGTTGCCAGGCCCCACTGCTCGAGCGCGCGCGGCAGGTCGTCGCCGTGGAAGCGTGTCGCGAAATGCGCCGCGAAGCAATTGCACGAGTACGCGATGGCGGTGCGTACGGTTACGGGCACGGGAAGTTTGGGATGGGTGCACGCGAAACTGCGGCCGCGGATTTGCAACTCGCCGGGGCAGGGAAGATTGTCGCCGGCACGCAGCAGTCCGCGCTCCAAGAGGGTTTGGAGGACGAGGGGCTTCAGCGTGGATCCCGGCGGCAAGGCCGCGCCGCCCGCGAGTTCGGGAGAGTGCGCGGAGATCAGGCGCCGCGATTTGCGATCCACCAGTACCGCGGCGCCGTGGGCATCGCCGAAGCAACGGTCGGCGGCCTTGCCCCAGGCTCCGGCGGCAAACAGACTCGCGATGGCGTGGCGGCGAAGCATGGTCCCGTGATTCCAGTGTAGGCCCCGCCGCCCAGTCAGCGAACTCGCCCGGCTCGCGCTACTGGCCCGCGGCGGAAGTAGCGGGAGCGTAAGTACATGGGTTGCTCCAGTGACCAACCCTGCCCGCGCTACTGGCGCGCGGCGGAAGTAGCGGGAGGGTGGCTACATGGGTTGCTCCGGTGACCAACCCGGCCCGCGCTACTGGCCCGAGGCCGAAGTAGCGGGAGCGCTTGGGGCGGCCTTCCCCGCGTCCAGGTGATCCCAATTCAAGATTGCGTTGAAGGCGAGGAAGTAGGTGCCTTGCGTCTGCCAGCGCCAGAAGGGACGCAGCGCAAACATCACCACGTGGCCGCTGCCCATCGGCATATCGACCACCAGCGCGCGATTGGCAATGGCCTCTCCGCCGCCAAGCGTGCCGGAGAGCAGCATGTCACTGGTGCTGGAAGGGAACTGCAGTACGACGCGAGGCCGCGCGCCGGTATCGGCAGCGAAGGCTCCGCCCCGGCCACCCGCTCCACGACCCGCTGCCGGCGCGCCTGCCGCACCCGCCGGAGCCGCGCCACGTCCGCCGGCGCGTCCACCGCGACCGCCGGTTGGCGCCGCCGCAGCAGCGGGAGTGTCGCCGGGTTCGAGCGGCGAGGTGAAGATGGGCGTGGCGTTGGGCGTGATGTTCTGGCCTGCGCCGCCGTTGATCAACCCACCGCGACCGCCGCCGCCGAAGCCGCCCGCGCCGCCGCCGGCCGCATTCAACACCGGATCCTGATTGAAGTAGACCGGCAGATCCTTACCGTCGTAGCCATAGGCGATGGGACTCTTGAGGTCGCTGAACACGCCCCGAAGAATGGAGCCGCGCGCGAAGAGTTCGGCAGGATGCTCCACGGTAACGCCGCCCGAGAGGTTGTACTCCGCCATCAGGCTGGAGGTGGAGCCCTCGGTGATCAGGGCGCCGCCCGCCTGCACGAATTTCGCAAGCTCCTGCAGGCCTTCGAAGCCCATGCCGCCGCGGATATCGTCGCTCTCGTCGATGCCGCCGAGGTTCGGAGTCTGCGGTGTCTTCTTATAAGGAACCGGAGCCGTACCGGTGATCGGAATGCCGCTGATCATCGATGCCGAGGTGCCGCCGACGTGCGGGAAAATGATCACGTCGTATTTCGCGCGGAGATTGCCTTCCTTGAGCTTCTGGTCTGCGAAGTACGTGTAGGGCACGCTGTAGTGATCGAGCGCGGCGCGGACCCAGCCTTCATCCTGCGTGCGCGACCACGAATGCACGTAGCCGATGCGCGGAATGGTAGAGGCATGCGTCTTCACCGGGGGCGCGGCGGCGGCGGCCCACGCGGAAAGTCCGAGCGTCTTCAACTGCGGTTCCAGCGTGGCTCGATCGGCGTTGGGGATGATCAGCGCACCCGCGCGCAGCTTGCGGCCATTGAGCTCGAAATCCTCTTCGGCCACCTGCATTTTGACGTCCTTATTCTTGAAGCGCAAGCTCATCAGATTGTTGTCGCTGGTATGCTCCACCACCAGGAAACTGCCGCTGCCATCGACGCCGCCGGCGGCCTTGGCCTCCGCCGTGAGCAAGGTCATGGGTTTTTCGAAGATCGACTTGTCGGAGATCTTGTTGAGCTTCACATTGCGCATGTACTGCATCGTCCAGCCGGTATCGTCGTAAGGGCGCGGATTGGCGACGGGATAATTCTGCACGCCGAAGTACATGTCGATGAGCGTGTGGTAGGGTTGGTCGCCGCGGATCACGTAGTCGCCGGCGGCCACGTCGGTGTTGCTGATTTTGAAGGCGGCGTTGGCGGTGTGCACTTCCACGCCCTGGCGGCGGAGTTCGTTTACCAGGTCGGCGGCATCGGCCTTGCGGCGCTGCCCGGCGGGTACCACCCACGCGAAGTTCGGACCGTCGGCGCCCTTCTCGATCGCGCGCTTGTTCTTGAGCCAGTAATTCTCCAGGTACAGCTCGCG
>JBDTPR010000372.1:0-6743 GCA_039932635.1 Candidatus Solibacter sp. | reverse complement strand
GCCCGGACGCTGAATATCGACTACAAAGCGCTGCTTTACAAAATGAAAAAGCTGGGTATCGACGACACACCGGCTCCGGTTGTCCCGGCCTGGGAACCCCACGTCCTTGTCGCTTCCGCTTG
The DNA here is from genome assembly GCA_039932635.1 of Candidatus Solibacter sp. Lineage (GTDB taxonomy): Bacteria > Acidobacteriota > Terriglobia > Bryobacterales > Bryobacteraceae > Solibacter. Next base: position 6,621 of record JBDTPR010000372.1, on the reverse strand, counting down.
CGGCGATTAGGTTGCAAGGGGATACTCCGCTACTTTGAATCGCAAGGATCGGGAACAATGACGACGACAGGGACGGCGCTGGTGATTTCGGCTGCCGCGCAACTTTCCGAAAAGATTTCCAATAAGACCGCCAAGGTGGGAATAATCGGCCTCGGCTACGTGGGACTGCCGCTGGCCGTGGAATTTGCCAAGGCGGGTTTCTCTGTTACCGGGATTGACCTGATCCAACCCAAAGTGGACAGTATCAACGCCGGTGATTCCTACATCCAGGATGTCAGCCGTGAGGATGTCGCCAGTCTGGTAGCAGCCGGCAAGCTGCGTGCGACTACGGATTTCAGCGTTGTGGCGGAACTCGACACGATTAACATATGTGTACCGACACCGCTGCGTAAGACCAAAGACCCCGATATGAGCTTCATCGTGTCGGCCTGCCAGGAGATCGCCAAGTTCGTCCACCCCGGCATGCTCGCGATTCTGGAATCCACCACGTACCCGGGAACCACCGATGAGCTGGTGTTGCCGATGTTGTCCAGTACCGGGCTAAAGGTCGGGGAAGACCTTTTCCTGTGTTTCTCTCCCGAGCGCGTGGATCCGGGCAATCCCAAGTACCAAACTCGAAATATCCCCAAAGTGGTAGGCGGTGTTACGCCGGCATGTACCGAACTCGGGGCCCTCTTCTATGCGCAGGCACTGGAGCACGTTGTGCCGGTCAGCTCCACGCAGGTCGCCGAGATGGTGAAACTGCTGGAGAATACCTTCCGCATGATCAACATCGGCCTGGTGAACGAACTGGCCATGATGTGCGAGCGCATGTCGATCAATATCTGGGAAGTGATCGATGCGGCGGCCACGAAGCCATTTGGCTTCATGCCGTTCTACCCCGGCCCCGGGCTGGGAGGGCACTGTATCCCGATCGACCCGTTCTACCTGTCCTGGAAGTCGAAGCAGGCCGGCATCGAAGCTCGTTTTATCGAACTGGCGGGCTACATCAACGGTCAAATGCCGCATTTTGTGGTCGAGAAGGTGCAAAACGCCCTTAACGATCGCGGCAAGGCCGTCAAGGGCTCGCACGTCCACATTCTCGGGGTGGCGTACAAACGCGATATCGAAGACGTGCGCGAGTCGCCCGCCCTCGACATCATCCACCTGCTGCAGCGCCGCGGAGCCAAGGTTACGTTCAGCGATCCTCACGTCCCTTCGATTCGCATCGAAGACGGTGTTCTAACTTCGACCGATGCTCTGGAAGGCGCGGCGGAAGCCGATGCCGTGGTGCTTGTCACCGACCATGGTCAGGTGGACTATGCACCGATCGTGGAGCGGGCCGCTCTCATCGTCGATACCCGTAATGCTTTGCGCGGGAATAAGGCGGCCAACATCATTCGCCTGTAAGGCAGCGGTTTCAGATCCGCCAGCCTCAGATCCGCCGGCCTCAGATCCGCCGGCCTCAGATCCACCCGCGCAGACGGTACCATAGCAGGGCGAGAGTTTCGTGCAGGGTGATTTCATTGCCCTGCACAGCTTTCCAGCCGGGCAGCCAGTCATCCACGTTGGCTGAGATGTAACGAAACCGGCTCGGCGCCGCAACCACTTCGATCCCCTCGCGACGAAAACAGGCCGCGGCGCGGAACATGCTGCGCGCATCCACTACCAGAACAATACGGCGCACTCCGTGCCGGCGCAGGATTTGTGCGCTCAACGAAGCATTCTCGTGGGTAGAGCGCGAGCGATACTCCGTCCAGATCATCTCGTCAGCCACTCCCTCGCCCAGCAGCATTTCACGCATGGTGACCGCTACCTGCGCTCCCGAGACAAGCACCGGCAGCCGGACTTTTCCATAAATCCACGCCGCATGCCGGCAACGCTCTGCTGTTTCAGGATCCGGCGTGGGGTACGGCCGCTCGAACTGCGCCGGAGACACCGAACTCCCCAACACTACGAGCGCCTCTGCGCCCGCGGGTGTAGAAAATGGCCTCAACGGGTAGTGCCACTCCAGTGGGCGTGAAAGGACGTATTCGCAGGGTGGCCAGGCGATCAGAAAGGTCGCCAGCATCGATGCGGTGAGAAGACGTTTTGCGCGTGAAGGCGGCAAAAAGTAAACTCCCATACAGCTCAGCGCCAAACTGAGGGCTAGTAGTGGTTCGATGTAGGTCACGACGGCTCTCAATGGTACCCCTCCCAAGGCGCGAGGCGCCACCGGCGCGGCGATTCTTCTGGAAGTAGTACTAGGACTTAGTACATCGGACGCACCATTAAAATCATAAGTTTGGGTTAGAGTCCGAAAGAATTAGACAAAAGCTTCATCATCTTGACCCTGCGGATTGGTACTCTGACCAATTTTTGGAACTTGACTAAAACCCTCAGTACGATATCCTAAAGCGCTATTATCTAAAGTTATCTATCCGAAAATCGGCTCGCCATTGATCAGCGAATCAACCATGAACGTGACGATCATTTCCCGGGATAAAGAACTTTATCGACTCTGCCGGGATATTTTGCCGGACGTCACCAAGCAGCACTGGAATCTCTCCGTAGCCGAACCGGAGGAGGCACCGCAAAATGCGGATCTCTACCTCTGGGATGTACAGCCCTCCACCATCCCGGCCGGATTTCACGGTGGCTCCGCTACCCATCTCTGCCTGGTTAGCCGCAAGGACCTGCCCCTTCCGCCGGAGTTAGGGCGTTTGAACCCGAGCATTCTGCTCAAACCGGTTACCCGCGCCACCCTGACGGCTTTCCTCACCCTCGCCGTCGCGGCCCATCAACACCGGTTATCGGACACGACTACTTTGCGCGCCGATCTGGACGAGATGCTGCAGTGCCTGATCCAGACCAACTTGAAATTGCAGGAGTATGACCAGGATCGAACCGCCTTCCTGGCTCGCGCGTTGCACGATTTTCGAGCTCCCTTGACGGCGCTCAGCGGGTATTGCGGGTTGCTCTTGAGCGAACCCTTAGGCCCCCTCAACAAGGAGCAGCGGGAAGTGATCCAACGGATGCTCAACAGTACCCAAAGGCTTTCCCGCATGTCCGCCGCGATGTTCCAACTCAGCGTAGGCCGGCAAGTCAAGCGAATGCTCGATCTGCAGCCAGGCGACATCCAATCCTGCCTCGACCAGGCGCTGCATGAGATTTCGCCTTTTGCCGACGATAAATCCATCACCATCACGATGGACGTCAGCCCGTGCGTACGGCAGTTGTTTTTCGAGACCGGCCAGCTGGAGCAGGTTTTAATTAACATTTTGCATAACGCCTGCAAATTCACCGCTAAATCCGGAATGATCGAAGTATCCGGCCGCCCCTATTTTTGGGATCGCCGAACAAACGCCTCGACGGTCTCCGGCGAACGCCGTACCCAGACGGTGCGCGAGCCGAATTCCTACCGCGTTAATATCTCGAACTCAGGTCCGCCAATTCCCCGCGAACACTTGAGCCGCATTTTTGAGGAGTACACGTCCTATGCAGGCGGGCGCGACCGCTCCGGTGGCGGATTGGGTCTGGCAATATGCCGCATGATCATCACCGAGCACGAGGGAAAAATCTGGGCGGAGAACACCAGCGCGGGACCAGTGATTTGTTTCGTGATCCCAATGCGGACTGAGGCTTCCCGCACACCACAGAAGAGTTCGGCCGGTTTAACATTCGCGGAGGCAGGTTAAATTATGCAACCATCCCACAACAGCCGTAGAATCCTGGTCGGAGAGGATGAGCTTGAGGTTCGCGCCTATCTGGAAATGGCGGTCAAGTGTCTCGGCTACTCCGTAGAACTGGCGCAGGATGGAGACGAGGTGCTGTCGTGTCTTCAGGCTTCCGGCCCGCCGCCCGATGCGGTGCTGCTGGATCTCATGATGCCGAATCGGGACGGGCTCGACACCTTAAAGGAAATTCGCCGCATCCACAGCTCCCTGCCCGTGATCATCGTATCGGGGGCTTTTTCCACCATGAACGTGGTGGCGGCCATGAAGAACGGGGCTACCGATTTCCTCTGTAAGCCGGTGGTTCACGAAGATCTTCAGAAGGCCATTACCCGGGCACTCGATCTACGCGGCGGCTCTAACTTTCCCTCCGTGGAGAAGACGATTATTCCAGCGACTCGGGCGTTCGTGGGAACTAATCCGAGGATGAGGGAAATCCAGTCCCTGGCAGACCAGATCGGCTGGTCGGAAGCTCCGGTTTTGGTGCAAGGCGAAACCGGGAGCGGGAAAGAGGTGATAGCCCGGGAATTTCACGCCCGCTCGCCTCGCGCCAAGAAGCTATTCCTGAAGCTCAATTGCGCGGCCCTGCCGTCGGAACTGGTGGAGAGTGAACTGTTCGGGTACGAGCGCGGCGCTTTCACGGGTGCATTCCAAAAGAAGGCCGGGATGTTTGAAATGGCCGACGGCGGCACCATTCTCCTGGATGAAATCGGCGATATGGATGTGCGGCTCCAGGCCAAGCTTTTGCAGGTGCTGCAGGACCATCAATTCCAGCGGATCGGAGGCAAGGACATTGTCAAAGTGGACGTGCGGATCATGGCTGCAACCCACCGGGACCTGGAAGCCGCGATTGCCGATCGAACCTTCCGCGAGGACCTGTACTACCGGCTGAACGTCATCAATATTCATATTCCGCCACTACGCGAGCGCAGCCAGGATATTCTGGCCATGGCCGAATACCTGATGAAGCGTCACGCCACGCCCGGGGTGCCGCCGCCGGCACTCTCCCCGGAGCTGAGGCGCACCATGTTGACGTACGGTTGGCCGGGAAACGTGCGCGAACTTGAGAATGTGGTTCGCAAACTTCTGATTCTGGGCGATGCCGACCTGATTGCCCGCGAGCTCCAGGGAAAGACCACGCGGCGCGCGCTGGTGGCGGCCGCGAAGGCGGAGAACGTAACCCGGCCGGCAGCCACAGACTTTGCGGTGAGCGATTCGCCCATCCTGGAGCAAGTTACCAAGGCTAAGCATCAGGCTCAAACCGATGCAATTCTGGCGGCCTTAAATGCTACCCGGTGGAACCGGAAACAGGCGGCTGCCCTGCTGAAGGTGGACTATAAAGCCTTGTTGTATAAGATGAAAAAACTTGGAGTGGAATCGAGCTCCACGGGGTCGGATGCGATGGGAACAGCCGCGCCCCAAAAAATGACGGCGGGCGGGCAATAGAGCAAACAGGGGCCGGCGGGCCCTGCGAACCGAGGGGAAAACGCAGAACCTACCGGATGGTAATCGAGGTCTGCGCACCCTTCATGGGGACGGGCTCAAGCGCCGGTGAGACACCGACGACGTTTTCCAGATCGACAGGACTGTCGCCTTTCGGCGAATTTTGGATAGCTTCGAATCGGACGATAGCGATCACGCCCGCGGCAAAAGTCTGATCTCCGCCGGCCAGGATGCACGCCAATCGAGAATTGGCGCCGTCTTGGGGCTTGCGAACACAGGTCAGCGATTTCCCCGCCGCTTCCGATGCACCTCCAGGGACGACACCGGGAGGCTCGATTCGAAAACAATCCCGGTAGACCAAATCCCACTGAAGGGCGGTGAGGGGCTTCTCGGCGCGGGGCTTCAAAATGATGCGAAAGATGTTGGCTGAACCCCTGTCCACGGTCACCGGAGGTATCTCCAGAGTCTGACCGAAGGCCGGCACGCAAAGGGATAGCAGAAGCGCGGCAGAGATCCACATAGGCCTATCTTAACTAATAGACCGGATTTCTACTGCGGATCAGTCACTACACCCGTTTTCACTACCGCCGGTGTGACCCGAGGCGGCGCGAACCAACTCAGGAGCGGTCTGCACGGGGTTGTTGGGGTAAGCCAGGGAAATGGTCGAGAACGCGAACTCCTCAAGGAGACGTTCGACCTTCCGTTGCATTCCAGCCAGCCCTGTATAGGTTCTCCATCTCCCGATCATGCCCATGGGAAGGGGCGACAAATCGGGATCGAGCTCCCAAGGGTGGAAGTAAATGCAGGCCGGAGCCTGATCATACTCGTTGACCCTGCGAATTCCCGCGGCACAGTAACGGTAGGGGAGCAACCGCAAATAGCCGCCGCCACCGATTGGCAGGACCTTGCCCTTCGAAAGTTCCACGGTGGCCGCGGGTATTTCATAAATCTGGCCGGAGGGCGTATTCAGTAAATGGGGAAGCCTGCTCGCACCAGGTATGCCATAGCGATCGTGGCTGATCGGGACAATACTGGAGTCGTAAGTAAATCCGCATTCGATAAGGATTTCCAGGGCCCAGAGCGACTTTTGCGTGATCGAATAACTGGGCGCCCGGTAAATCGTTGGGGAGATGCCACAGGCATCCTGAATGGCGCGGATCGCCCTGAGCGTGTCGGCACGAAACTCGGCCGGGGATAATTCGTAGACCAGCCTGTGGGCATAGCTGTGGCAGGCAATCTCGTGGCCTGCCTCCGCGATCCCGCGGACTAAGGCAGGATACCGCTCTGCTACCCAGCCGAGAACGAAAAATGTACCCTTAATATTTCGGCTTTGGAATAGATCCAGTGTGTTGTGAACCTGCCACTGAATTCGGGAAGGAAGTGAGGTCCAATCCGTCCGCCCCAGGACGTTTTGAGCCTCGGTGGCGTGGAAATACTCCTCGACGTCGACCGTGATCGCATTAATCATGGGACGCGCTCGTACTCA
>JBDTPR010000371.1:0-6780 GCA_039932635.1 Candidatus Solibacter sp. | reverse complement strand
CTGTCCGACTATCCGCCGTCTTCGCCTTCCATGGCCCTTTTCCAGGACGGCAAGCCAGTCTACATGCTTCACCGCTCCGACATCGAACGCCGTGAGGCTCCCGAGATTGCCGGTCTTCTCACCCAGGTTTTCGACCACTTCTGCGCCGCGCCCAAACCCGCGTAACGTCGAATACCGAAGGCCTGCGGCACGGCTGTTGGGAGCGCCGCAGGCCGGGTACGTCTTACTTCGCCTCAAACCCGGAACACCGCAGCACCGGCAGTGCGGGATACTTTTGAAACCGCGGGTCCGTGAAACTCAGTCCGCATTGATAAAAGATCGAACCACGATCCGAGGCAATTAAGCGAACGTGGATGCAATTCTCACAAAGCCCGGCAACCATCAATTCAGCTTAACCAAATGAACCGCCAAATTTTGATCGCCGCGCTCCACGCCAAAGTATCTGAGCAAATCGAGCGTACCCAGCACCTCATCCATCTCTTGCCCGAGAACTCCGTCGCATGGACTCCCCCAATCGCCGGAGTCTGGCCCGTCGGCACCCTGACCGGCCATCTGCTCGACTGCCTCGCGGGATTCTGCGCCGCCCTGCACGCGGCCGCGCCGCACGCCAGCCTCGCCGCCCTCCGCGACCTTCCCGTAAATCACGCCTGTTCGCCCGCGGAAGCCACTTCCCGCATCGCCATCTACAAAGATGCCCTCGACCAGTCCTTCGCCGGGCTCTGCGACGAGCAACTCGGCATCCCAATCCCGACCGTCTTCACGAAGAACGGAGAGTTGCTCCTCACTCTCCTGCTGGGCAATCTCGAACATCTGATCAATCACAAGCACCAACTCTTCACTTACTTAAAGATGATGGGAGTCAGTGTCGGAAGCGCCGATCTCTATCGCTTTCGCGAGTAATTGCAGCCGGCTTCCGCAGTCAGAACTCACCCCGCCCGCCGATAGAACTGCACGGTTTTGGGATATGCTGGAAACGAGTGTACCGATGAAGCGCACCTGGACGATCATAGGGGTAAGCGACGTGCCGGGCAGCTTGAATTGGTACCAGTCGCTGTTCGGTCAGCCTGCTATCCTTCCTGCCCACGATTACTTTGGCCAAATACTGGACTCAGATGGAACTGTCTTGCTCTGCCTCCATCAGTGGGGCGCCCACGAACATCCCTCATTGATTAGCCCAAGTCAGGGGACGCCCGGCAACGGACTCCTGCTGTTCTTCCGTGTCGATGATTTCGACCTGGCGCTGGAAAGGGCTCGCGCTCTCGGTGCCCGGCTCGAGCAGGAACCACACGTGAATCCGAACACTCAAACCAAGGAGTTCTCCCTCCGGGATCCGGACGGCTATTACGTTACGATCAGCGCGCTCTCTGCTTCCTGACAAAGCGCAGTCGCTGCCGAGCGTTGCCTTCCCTATTCCGAATGTGCGACTCCGTCCCTTGCCTTGATGACGGGGAAGATAACCGATTGACAGCGCGTAGCCGTCGTGATAATTTCCCACTCAAGTAGTAGAAATCTACTAGGGGATTTTATACTTGGGGCTGTAAGCGCATACAGTTAAGGGGGTTCGGGAATGTGCCTTCGTTTGCCACGTCACCTGTCAGGACTCGCTGTTTTGCTTTTGTCTACCGCGGGCGTCCTTCTTAGTCAACGTGCCGACCGTGCTACGGTCACGGGGATTGTAACTGACCCGACCGGTCACAGCATCCCTGCCGCTAACGTCAAAATCAAGAGTGACGATACCGGCGTCACAACCGACCTCACAACCAATGACTCGGGTGTTTATTCGTCGCCATCCCTGGTCCTGGGAGTTTACACGATCTCAGTGGAAGCGCCAGGGTTCAAGACCACAGTTAGCGCTCCAATACGCTTAGTCGGAGGCCAGGTTTTCCGTCAGGACGTGGCGCTGGAACTCGGCGCCGTGACCGACCGCGTGACGGTCAGCGCATCCGCGGAAATTCTAAACACCACCAACGCCGATGTAACTCATGCTGTAGACGAGAACTATTACCGCAACCTTCCCGTAGTCATGGGCGGAGACATTAGGCTGGCTGAAGCGCTCCTCCAGATACAGCCGGGTTTCACCCCAATGAAACCAAATGGCGACCCCATGTTCCGTGGCAGCGCGTTCAGTTCGCGCCTCAACGGCGGACAGGTTCAAGCGGCCGAAAACTTCTTCGACGGCGTCGCCTTCGGTTACGCCTCTGGCCATAACGGTAGTCAGGAGTCCGGCCCACCCATCGAGAGCGTCCAGGAAATGAAGGTGACGACCTCCACCTTCTCCGCCCAATACGGGCATTCCAACGGCGGCACCATCGAGTACACGTCGAGGTCCGGAACTAAGGATCTGCACGGCAGTTTCTACGAATATCTGGCCAATGACAAACTCAATGCCCGCGGATTCTTCCCCGATAAGACTTCAAAGGTCAGAAGTAATGCGTTCGGCTTCACGGTGGGTGGTCCGGTCTACATACCTCACGTGTATGACGGGCGTAACAAGACCTTCTTCTTCACCAACGTCGATTGGCTGAAGTATCGTTCGGGCGTGCTGCCCGGGTTCGGCAACACGACGCCGATTGACGCCTTCAAGAACGGAGATTTCAGCGCGTTGCTGACTGGCGGTACCGCCGGCACGGATGCCTTGGGCCGGCCCATCCCCAACGGCCAGATTTACGATCCCACCTCCACCCGCTTGGTGAACGGCATTCCGGTTCGCGACCCCCTGCTCGGCAACCTTGTGCCAGCCCAACTGCGCAGCAGCGTGGCCAACAAACTGGTGCCGAACATGGTGCGCCCGGACCGCCCGGGCACCGCGCTCAACGTGGCGGGTAATCCTTCCGGCGACCAAACCTGGATCGGCGATTTCCGCACCATCGTCACGCGCGTGGACCATCAGTGGACAGACAAGTTCAAAACCAATACCAGTTTCTACTGGCCCTTCCGTCCCGCGGTTCGCAATTGTGGCGAGGTCGGCGGCTGCAATGCCCCATTCGACGCCCGCATCTCGCCCGAGAAGAACGACACCTATCTCGGCGTAGGTTTCGTACAGCGGATTGCCACACACCACGCCACCCAGCAATTCGATTACGTAATCAAGAACAACCTGCTGTATCACGCGACCGTTTCCTGGGATCGCTGGTACATGGGCGGCACGCCGCTCAATGCCGGTGTCGGCTGGGCGGACAAACTGTGGGGTACGGATCGCAGCGGCCTGGTCGATAAGACCGCCGGCCTTCCCGTTTTTTCGTTCACCGGCAACATCCCGTACACCTCTCTGGGCACCGGGTGGATCGGCTCTGGTTTCGAAGCCATCAACCGCTGGCAATTCGCCAATGATCTGACCTTGATCAAGAATCGGCATTCGATCAAGATCGGTTACGAATTCCGTTACCACCAGTTCAATTTCCACGGCTGGGCCGCGGCGAGCGCGGGGAACTTCAATTTCAGCCGCCTGGGTACCGGCGGATTTGACGCCAACGGAAATAGCATCGCCTCCACCGGCGATCCCTTCGCCTCGTTCCTGATGGGCCAGGTGCAGACCGCCAACCAGGTGATCCCGGCATTCACGACATTCAACGGCAAATTCATGTCGGCTTACATCAATGACGATTACAAGATCACCAGCCGTTTGAACCTGACACTCGGGATGCGCATCGATTACCAGGGACCATGGACGGAACGCTTCGACCGGTTCTCCACCTTCAGCACCTCGGCGCCGAACCCGGGAGCCGGTGGACGGCCGGGCGCCCTGATCTTTGCCGGCACAGGTCCGGGGCGGACTGGCAGCCGTACCTTCGACGACGTTCCCATCGACGCGTTCGGTCCGAGGTTCGGTTTTGCCTATAAGGTGACCAACACTACAGTGGTTCGCGGCGGCTACGGCATCTACTACGCCGGTGTCACCTTCGGCCAGGGCGGCACTCCGATCCTGGGTTTCCAGGGGAATCCGACGGCGCCGAACCTCACCAATGGAATTCAACCCGCGTTCAAACTGGATGATGGCTTTCCGAAAAATCTGATCACGCAGCCGCCGTTCATCGACCCGACGTTCGCTAACGGCACCGCGCCGGTGGGATATCCGGCCGATGGTCTCAAACAGCCGCGCTATCAGAATTGGTCGGTGACATTCCAGCACCAGATCGGCAAAGACATGGTGGTAGACGTGTCCTATATCGGTAACAAGGGCACGCGCCTGCCGCACAATCCACAGTTCCTGGGACCGGGCTACAACATGAACGACCCCAAGGTGCTGTCGCTCGGCACCGCCGTACTCCAGGCCGATATCAACTCGGCCACCGCCAGGAACGCCGGCATTACTCCGCCTTACGCGGGGTTCACGGGCAACGTGGCGCAGGCGCTGCGGCCCTTCCCGCAGTTTCAGGCAATCGAGTATCGCGACGTGCCCATCGGCGCCAGCCGGTATAGCTCGGTGCAGGCCAAGTTGGACAAGCACTTCAACAACGGCTTACTCTTCCGCACGTTCTACACATGGTCGGAACTGCACAACAATCGCGCCGAGAGCGGTCAGCGCGGCGGCGGCGGCGTGCAGAACCCAATCAATACGCAGGCCGGTGAGTGGGGCCTCAGCGGCGACGACGTGCCCCACGCCTTTGTGTTCTCCGGCAGCTATGAGTTGCCCTTCGGAAAGAACATGAAGGGCTTCACGGGTAAGCTGCTCAAGGGCTGGACCATCAACGGCATCATTCGCTATGAGAGCGGCCGCCCGCAGGTCATCACAATGACCAACGATCTGGGCGGGCTCCTGTTCAACACCACCAAGCGCCCCAACAAGGCTTCGTCCTCGGGCGGAGTTGCTACCTTCCAGGATGGGTTCGATCCCAATCGCGACAGCTACTTCAACAAATCTGTCTGGACCGATCCGGGTCCGCTACAATTCGGCAACGCGCCGTCCCGGGACGGGGATGCCCGCGGCTTCAGCAATCACGTGGAGGACGTCAGCATTTTCAAGGTGACGACGTTCAACGACCGCTACAAGCTGCGTTTCGAAGCGCAGGGTGGCAACGTGACCAACCGTGTCGTGTTCTGCGATCCGAACACGAACTACAGTTCGGCGCAGTTCGGACGCACGAGCCTGCAGTGCAACCAGCCGCGATCGGTCCAGTTCGGCATGAAGTTCGAATATTGACTATGGAGCTGGAATCGGCGTCGTCCCGATATACTCGGACTTGATGAAGCGTTGGGCTCCCACGCGGCGTGACATCTTGCGGACGCTGAGCCTGCTCCCTCTTACGGAGGCCGGCGCGGCGCAAGCCGAACTTAGGTTCACGGATGTTGCGGTGCAGGCCGGACTCGGGCGAGCCCGTAATGTGTCCGGTCATCCGGTGACCAAGAAGTTCCTGTTGGAGGAAATGGGCGGCGGCGTTGCCCTCTTCGACTACGACAACGACGGCTGGCTGGATATCTTCCTGGTGAATGGCTCCACGTTCCAGCCCGTTGCCGGCGCACCAAAGCCCACCAGTTACCTGTTCCGGAATAACCGGGACGGAACTTTCACCGATGTTACTCAAAAAGCGGGACTGACTTACTCCGGTTGGGGCCAGGGATGCTGCGTCGGCGACTATGACAACGACGGCTTCGACGACCTGTTTGTAAGTTGCTGGGGCCGCAACGTTCTTTATCACAACAACGGCGACGGCACCTTTACCGATGTCTCCGTGAAGGCGGGCGTCTCCGGCGTCGGAAACCGCTGGGGCGCCGGATGTTGCTTCCTGGACTACGATCGCGACGGACATCTCGATCTGTTCGTCGCCAACTACGTGAACTTCGACCCGAAGCGAGTGCCGCTTCCCGGCGAAGCCGAGTACTGCCGCTTCAACGAAATTCCTGTGCCATGCGGACCTCAAGGCCTCGCCGGCGGCACTAATCTCCTGTACCGTAACCGCGGGGACGGCACCTTCGAGGATGTCTCCGAGCGCGCCGGGATCGCCAATCCGCGCGGTCCCTCGTCGCCCGAGTTCATGAAACAGAATTGGCGGCCCGTTGGCTCGTACGGCATGGGCGCCGCGGCCGCCGATTTCGACAACGATGGGTGGCCCGATATCTACGTCGCCTGCGACACCGCGCCGAGCCAGTTGTACCGCAACAATCATGACGGTACCTTCCGTGAAATCGGCGCGCCCGCCGGCTGCGCCTTCGACGAGAACGGCGTGGCGCTCTCGGGCATGGGTGTCGCTGTGGCCGACTACGATGGCGACGGCTGGTTCGATATCGTGCGCACCAACTACTCCGACCAGATGACCACCCTGTATCGCAACAACGGCGACGGCACGTTCCACGACGCGAGCCTCGCCGCAGGGTTCGGTGTCAATCGGAAGTATCTGGGCTTCGGCGCCCTGCCGCTGGATTTTGATAAGGATGGCTGGAGGGATCTTTTTCTCGCCAACGGCCACGTCTATTCGCAAATCGCCGGCCGCAAACTGCATGTCACTTATAAGCAGCGCAGCGTGCTCTACCGTAACCTGCGCGATGGGAAATTTGAAGATGTGTCGTCGCTATCGGGCCCAGGCATTACTACCGAACGAGTATCCCGAGGCTGCGCCTGCGGAGACCTGGACAACGACGGCAACCTCGAAATCGTAGTCAACAACCTGGACGCCGCGCCCTCGCTCTTACGTTGCGAAGGCGCCAATCCGAATCGCTCGCTGATCGTCAAGTGCATCGGAACGCGCTCCAATCGCAGCGCGATCGGCGCTCGCGTCAAGGTCACGGTAGCGGGCCGCGAGCAGATCGACGAGGTGATGAGCGGTTCCAGCTACTACTCCCACA
>JBDTPR010000370.1:0-6802 GCA_039932635.1 Candidatus Solibacter sp. | reverse complement strand
CTGGCGGGTGGATAATAAAGCGATGACTGGAATCCAGTTCGTGACCGACGACAAGGGCCGTAAGGTGGCCGTCCAAATCGATCTCAAGAAGCATGGTGCGATTTGGGAGGGTATCTGGGATGGGCTTCTGTCTGAATCCCGTCGCAAGGAAAAAAGTGTGCCGTACGAACAATACCGCGCAAATCGTCTAAAGCGCACGGCCTCGCGTGGCTAAATACGCACTGCACATCAAGCAGTCAGCCCAAAAGGAATTGGATGCGTTAGACAATGCGGTGTTCGCCCGCATAGACAGAAAGATTCTGGCGCTAGCCGATAACCCAAGGCCGGCAGGGTGCAAGAAGCTGAGCGGCTTCAAGGATCAGTAGCGCATCCGAATCGGGAATTACCGCGTCCGTACGTGATCGAAGACGCGATTATCACGGTTACCGTAACGCGCGTGGCACATAGGCGCGAAGTTTACTGACAGGTTTTAATAATCCCGCTGGTCGCCGTGCGCTGCTTTCCGCTATGCTCTTTCGTTGGGCCTCGCCGTGAGCTTCGTATTCCGCCATGCCGCATTTTTCTGCGCGATCGCGTGCTGCGCGCATTCCGCCGCGCGCCCGCCCGCCATGCCCGCGTACAGCCACCGCATCTGGCAATCCGCCGACGGCCTTCCGGAAGACTACGCCCAAGCGCTCGCGCAGACCGCCGACGGCTATCTGTGGATCGGCACCAGCGGCGGCCTGGTGCGTTTCGATGGCTCGCGCTTCACCGTCTTCAATCACGAAAACGAGGCCGCCTTCCGCGACGATAGCGTCTACAGCCTGATGACGTCGCGCGACCGCAGCCTGTGGATCGGCAGCGAGGGCGGCGGCCTGCTGCACTATCGCGACGGCGCATTTCGCGCGTATGGCGCGGAGCAGGGCCTCACCAACGGCTTCGTGCGCGTCATCTTCGAAGACAAGGACCGCACGCTGTGGGTGGGTACCGACGTGGGCCTTTTCCGCATGGAAGGCGAGAGCCTGGTGCGCGTCGATAGCCGCAACGGCATCCCGCGCGTCTCGGTCCACTCCATCGCGCAGGACCGCGAGGGGCGCCTGCTGATCGGCGGCAGCGGCCTGCTGATTTTGGATGGCGGGAAGCCCACCTACTATCGCTCCAGCCAGGACCTGGCCGATAACAGTATTCGCACCATCCGCCAGACGCGCGACGGGGCGGTGTGGATCGGCACCATCTCGGGACTCCGCAAGTTCGAGCACGGCGTGCGCGGCGACCCCTTCCTGACACCTCGTATGGCCGGCGGCGGCAACATCAGCGTGCTGGCCGAGACCAGCGCGGGCGACCTCTGGATCGGCACGTACGGCCGCGGCCTTTTCCGCCTCGTGGACGGCCAACTGGTGCGCCCCGACGACCCCGGCGAATTGCCGCACAATAACGTGCTGGCGCTCTTCGAGGATTCCGAGAACGACGTGTGGGTGGGCACGCAGGGCGGCCTGCTGCGCCTCAGCCCCAGCGCCGCCAGCACCGTCACCACGGCCGACCGCGTGCCGCAAGGCATCAACACCATCTATCAGGATCCGGCGGGCCCGCTCTTCGTGGCCGGCTTGAATGGCCGCCTCTTCCAGGTGCTGGGCGACGCGCTACAGCCCACGACTCTGCCCTCCGCCTTGCGCGAACTGCCCGTGCGGAACCTCTTCCGCGATCGCGGCGGCGCCCTGTGGGTCGGCACCGACGGCCAGGGCGTGGCGCGCTGGCAGGGCGCCGACATGCGCCGCTATACGATGAAGCAAGGCCTGGTCAACGATTTCACACGCGCCTTCTGCGAAGACCGCGAGGGCGGCATCTGGATCGGCACCGATGGCGGACTGTGTCGCTGGCAGGCCGGCGTCTTCCGCAATTTCGGCATTCAGGATGGCTTGGCGTACGGCAGCATTCGCTCGCTGCTGCTGGACCGCGGCGGCAGTCTCTGGGTGGCCACCGATGGCGGCCTCAGCCGCTACAGCGGCGGCAAATTCGTCAGCGATCCGCTGCTCGACCGGCTGCGCGGGCAAAAAATCTGGACACTGCACGAGGATGCCGGCGGCGGCCTGTGGATCGGCACGCAAGGCGCGGGATTGTTCCTGCTCGCCAACCGCAAACTGGCCCAGTTCACTACCCGCGACGGCCTGCCCAGCAACAAAATTCAGTTCATCACGGAGGACGCGGCAGGCAACCTGTGGATCAGCGGACCCGCCGGGATCGCCACGGTGGCGCGCCGCGAGCTGGAGGAGTTTGCACGCAAGCCCGCGGGGCAGTTGGCGGTGCGCATCTACAGCACCTCCGAGGGCCTCAGCACGAATCAGATGGTTGGCGGCATCCAATCGGCAGGGGCGCTCGCCACGTCGGGCGACCTCTGGTTTGCCAGCACCAAAGGCGCGGTGCGGATTGCGCCCGGCGCGCCGTATCGCGCCAGTCCGCCGCCCGTGCTGATTGAACAAGTGCTGGCCGACGATGTGGAGGTCAAGGCATCCGGCCCCCTGAGTTTCGCCCCCGGCGAGGGCAAGCTCGAAGTGCATTACACCGCCATACGCCTGCGCTCCCCCGAACGCTCCCGCTTCAAATACTGGATGGAAAACTTCGAGCGCGACTGGCAGGACGTGGGCGCGCGGCGCATCGCGTACTACACCAACATCCCGCCCGGCGAGTATCGCTTCCACGTGGTGGCGTACGAACGCAACGATCCGCGCAACGCCGCCGAGCAGATTCTAGTTCTGCGCTGGCAGCCGCATTTCTATCAGACGAGTTGGTTCCTGGCGCTCTGCGCACTTACCACGATGGCGGCCGCATGGGGCTCCTATCGCCTGCATCTGCGCAATCTACGGCAGCGTTTCGCGGCCGTGCTGGAAGAGCGCAATCGACTGGCGCGCGAAATGCACGACACCCTGATCCAAGGCTGCATTGGCGTCTCCACGCTGATCGAAGCGGCCTCCAGCGCGCAGAGCGTTTCGCCCCAACTTGGGCAGGAACTGCTGGACCGCGCCTGCAACGAAGTGCGCGCCACGGTGGACGAAGCCCGCCTGGCGGTGTGGAACCTGCGCCAGCATGCCGGCGCCGGCAATCATCTGGTGCAGACTGTTTCGCAACTCTCGCAGCGCATCGGCCTGGAGACGGGCATTCCCGTGCGCTTCGGCCATACGGGCGAGCCGGTGGCGTTAGGCGCGGAAGGCGAACATGGGCTCGCCATGCTGATCCGCGAGGCGCTGCAGAACGCTGTCCGCCACGCCTCGCCCAAGCACCTCACCGTGGCGCTGCGCTTCGAGCGAAGGCGCGTGGAAGTAGAGATCGATGACGATGGCTGCGGCTTCGACCCGGAGTCCGCCGCCTCCTCCGAAGGCCATCACTACGGCCTCATCGGCATGCGCGAACGCGCCGCCAAAATGGGCGGCGAGATCCGCATCACCAGCACTCCCGGCAAAGGCACCAAAGTCCACTTGCGCGTGCCCGCCAGTGTAAATTAGCGATTTCCCCAACTTTCGATAGTTGTCATGCATCCCGAAGTTGCATATACTTCTCGCCCAGTAGTTGCTTTCGGTCTACGAGACCGATCTGCCTGAGGGGGCTGCATGAGGATAGTTTCCACGACGACTCTGATCCTGTTTTTAGCGGGCGCTGCGTTTGCGCAAGGCGACCGCGGTACGCTTACCGGAACGGTAACCGATCCGGCACAGGCCGCGGTTCCGGCCGCCAAGCTGACTCTGAAGAATTCCGAGACCGGCGCATCTTTCGCCACCATCACCACACCCACCGGAAATTACACGGTTGCGTCGCTGCCCATCGGCAGCTACGATCTCACCGTGGAAGCGCCCGGCTTCAAGCGCGAAATCCGCCAGGGCATCCGCATTCAAGTCGCGCAGAACACGCGCATCGATATCGAATTGCAGGTCGGCGCCACCACCGATAGCGTCACCGTGAGCAGCGAGGCTCCGATGCTGAAGACCGAGAATGCGGAAGTCAGCATGAACGTGAGCGGCGACAAGTTCAACCAGCTGCCGCTGAATTTCGGCGCGGGCGGCACCGGGTCGATTCGAAGTTGGATGGCCTTCGCCACCCTCGCCCCCGGCGTCAATGGCGATCTCTCCACAGATCAGAACACCAGCGTCAACGGCCTGCCCGGCGGCATCTTCAAGATCCTGGTGGAAGGCACCGACGTCACCAGTTCCAACGACACGCGCTGGACCAGCACGGTGGCCGCATCGTCCGTGGAAGCCATCGGCGAGTTCTCGCTACAGACCAGCAACTTCTCCGCGCAGTACGGCGGCGGTCTCGGCGCCATGTTCAACTTCACCACCAAGAGCGGCACCAACAAGATCCACGGCAGCCTGTACGACTACCTGACCAACGAGACGATGTTCAACGCGCATCGCTTCTTCCAGGCCAACCGCCGCGACCGCGACCGCAAGACCGATGCCGGCGGCACCATCGGCGGACCGGTCTACATCCCCAAAATCTACAACGGCAAAGACAAGACTTTCTTCTTCTTCAATTTCGAGGCCTTCCGCAATACGACGGTTGCCTACGGCCTGCTCGGCACCGTTCCCACCGCTGCCTACCGCAATGGCGATTTCAGCGCCGCCCTCACCAATCGCAACCTGGGCACCGACCCGGCCGGTCGCGCGATTCTCGAAAACGTGATCTACGATCCCTCCACCGAAAGCACGGTGGGCGGCCGCATCTACCGCAATCCCTTCCCGAATAACGTCGTCCCCAAGAACCTGATGGATCCGGTTTCGCTCAAGATGCAGGCTCTCTTCCCCGCGCCCACCAACACGAACCTGATCAACAACTGGACCTACGACCAGCCGAATCCGCGCATCCAGAACCTCCCCAGCCTTAAGGTGGATCACAACATCGGATCGCTCACCAAGCTGACCTTCTACTGGAGCTATCAATCCACCCACGACGTGGCGGGGAACGATCCGCTGCCGTACCCGATTACCGCCAAGCGCGACAAGACTGCCAAGGGCCACACCTACCGCATGAATGTGGACCGCACCATTACGCCGACCTTCCTGGTGCACCTGGGCGCCGGCTTCCTGCGCTTCAATAATCCCGACAGCTCGCAGCAGGGCAGCCTGAGTTATGACGCGGTCAAGGAACTCGGACTCAACGGCGCCACCGTGGACCCGGCGGGTTTCCCGCGCATCACCGGTCTGAGCACCGGCAATTTCGGCGGCATGAGCTTCGGCATGGGACCGACGAATGCGAACGACTATTGGAACGACAAGCTGAATACGGTCCTCGACCTCACCTACATTCGCGACAAGCACACCTACAAGGCGGGCGCGCAATTCGGCAACGAAATGTGGAGCGATCGCAACACCCGCGGGGCGCAGGGCATCTACGGCTTCAGCAACGCGCAGACCGGCCTCCCGGCGTTGCAGGGCCAGACCCTCACCGGCGGCAGCGTGGGCCTCAGCTACGCCAGCTTCCTGCTGGGCATGACCAGCAGCGCGCAGGTGAATGCGGTGCAGGATCCGCAGTGGCGCAAGAATACCTGGAATCTCTACCTGCAGGACAACTGGAAGATCACCCGCCGCCTGACGCTCGATTATGGCATTCGCTGGGATCTACAGGGCGTCGGCCACGAGATCCACTACCGCAACAGCATGTTCGGCCCCGACATCCCGAACCCCTCGGCCGCCGGCCGCCCGGGCGCCGTGAAGTTTGAAGGCTACGGCTCCGGCCGCTGCAACTGCGACTTCACCGCCATCTATCCTTATGCCCTCAGCCCGAGGCTCTCGCTGGCCTACCAGATCGACAACAACACCGTGCTGCGGGCCGGTTGGGGCGTCTCCTACGGTCCGGGACCGAACTGGTGGTATGTCACCAATCAGACTCTGCTCGGCGTAGGTTTCGACAACTACACCGTGCCGACTCCGGCGTTCGACCAGGCCGCCAGTTTCCTCAGAAACGGACTCACCTACGATAAGGCGGCCCTTTACACGCCGACCCTGAACCCCGGCCTCGGACTGACCCCCGGCTCCGTGACCGGCGGCGTGGGCAACTACTACGATCCGCACGGCGGGCGTCCGCCGCGCATCAATCAGTGGAACATCGCCCTGCAGCGCGAGTTCTTCAAATCGCTCGCGATTGAAGCCGCCTACGTGGGCAATCGGGGCGTGTGGGAAGAAGCCAACAACATGGGCGCCATGAACTACATCTCCGAACCCCGCCTCAAGGCCTTCGGTCTCAATCTCAACAACGCAGCCGACCGCGACCTGCTCACCCGCAACCTCAGCGATCCGCTGGTGCAGGCGCGCGGCTTCGGCGTGCCCTACGCCGGCTATCCCACCAACCGCACGCTGGCGCAGAGCCTGCGCCCGTTCCCGCAGTTCACCAATGCCCTGACGCCCACCTGGGCGCCGCTGGGCAGCAGTTGGTACGACTCGCTGCAGATGAAGGCCACCAAGCGCTACTCGCACGGCCTCGACGCCACCGCATCGTTTACCTGGCAGAAGACCATCGCCCTGGGCAACGGCGCCAACAACGGCGCGGCCCTTGGCGGCGGCATCAACGACATGTTCAACCGCTCAAACCAGCGCACGCTCTCCAGCGACTGGCGTCCGCTGACTCTGGTGGTCGCGTTCAATTACCGCACGCCGCGCGCCACGGAGAACAAGATCGTCAAATTCATCACCGGCGATTGGACTCTGGGCGGCATCATGACCTACCGCAGCGGCGCGCAAATCGCCGTCCCCGCCTCGCAGCTATCCAACATGGGCAGCTACACGTTCCAGAACACGCGCTACAACGTGTCGGGACAGCCCTACTTCAACTTCGATCC
>JBDTPR010000369.1:0-6814 GCA_039932635.1 Candidatus Solibacter sp. | reverse complement strand
CAAGCACGGGTCTGTGCGGGGGGTGGCTGGCAACGGCCATCCCTACCGCGACGTTTGCTAACTTATCTTGGGCCGACCGCTCCCTCACGGTCGCGGCTCTGCTTGGTGCGCGTCCCTAATTCGCCAGCAGCTGCGTGACCCGCACCGCATGTCCCGTACTCTTCGCATCGGCCTCCGCCGACACGCGCATCACCAGCTCATGCTTTCCCGGAGCAAGATCGGCATCCAGCACATACGTCCATGGAATATGCAGATTGCCACTCCACGCGGTGTAGAGACTCTGCTTGCGCCACGCGCCGCCATCGATCTGAAACTCCACCGTGCCCGCATCGGGACCCGCCGCCACGAAGATGCCCGCAGCCGTGCCTTCGAACGCGAAGCGGCATTCCTCGCCTGGCTTGTCGCCGATCAGCATGGGCACGTGGACGAAGCCCGCGCGCGTGCCCGCTTTATCGCCTGGCAGCCAATCGGGATCGATGCGCCAGCCCTTGACCTCCTTGATGTCCACCAGGCGGCCACGGAAATAGCTGTGCTCGTCGAGCGCGGGCGGCAGCGGGTACGCCTGCAACGTCCCGGCGATCATCGGAGGCTGCTTCCACGCCGCGTCGAACAGCCGCTCGATGGAACGCGCGTACACGCTCATGCCGAAGGGCGAAGGATGCAGATTCTTGAAATCCCCGTCCCACGTGAATTCGCCCGCGTCGATGCGCTCCGTGACTTCGCGCGCCAGATCGATGGACGGCACGTTGTAGTGGCTCGCCACGGTTTCATGAGACGCGACTACCTCGGGCGTCTTGCCCGCGCGCATCACCGCCATCTTCTCGGGGTCTACGAAGTGCAGCATCACGATATCGAGTTCGCGCTGCATCATGCGCGCGTGGCGCACGATGCCTTCCATGCCGCGCACCTGTTCGCGGGCAGCGAAGCCGTTGGTCTCATCGTTGACCGCCGCCTCTTCGAACAACAGGTCCACATCCCCATGCGCGAACACGTCGCGCAATATTCGGAAGGCCCCGGGCGTCGAACCGGTGGACGCGATGCCGGCGTTGACGAAATCAAATCTGGTTTGCGGGAAACGCGCGGTGAGTTGCTTGCACACCAGGTCGCGCCAGCCCGCCATTTGGGTGATCGAGCCGCCCAGGAAGGCGACGCGCGCGCTGCCGCCGGCCGAAAAACGGCGCCACGCGTTGCCCAAGCCGCCGCGAATTCGAAAGTACTCGCGGGCATGCGGCGTCAGGCCCGTACTCTTCGCGCGTTCCATGCCGGGAGTATGTTCGAGCACGAAGTTCACGATCGCGTTGGGATCGTCGAGAGGGAAGTGGTGGCCGTTCAATGCGTCCGGCATGCCGGTGTTTCGATAGACCTGTATGGGGCCGCCAAGGCTGCGATAGCGCTCCGCGAA
The DNA here is from genome assembly GCA_039932635.1 of Candidatus Solibacter sp. Lineage (GTDB taxonomy): Bacteria > Acidobacteriota > Terriglobia > Bryobacterales > Bryobacteraceae > Solibacter. Next base: position 5,412 of record JBDTPR010000369.1, on the reverse strand, counting down.
GACGTCCGTGTTCTCGACAGGCGGCACCAGTTGATCGCGATCGCTGACCACATGCAGCAACGGAAGCTTGCCGGCGGCCAACTGCCGCACTTCGGCGATCGGGTTGCCGGCGAAGGAGAGCATTTGCGCTTCGCTGAATTCGTATGCGGTGAGCGCCTCCTGCCAGTCCTTGGCGGAACCCAATCCTTTGCCGCGGCCGCCGGGCCAGCTCTTCATGTCGCAGACCGGCGATTCGCAGTAGACCGCGTTCACCTTCTCCACATTGCTGGCAGCCCAGTTGTACACGAAGAGACCGCCGCGGCTGATTCCCTCCAGCGAGACCTTACGCGATAGCCCGTAGTTCCTAACCACGTGCTCGTAGAACGCATCCCACGCCGCGACGGCTTTCGGATTGCCGAAGATATTCGGCAGATCGAGATAGGCCACGTGAAATCCCTTACTCAGCAGGCCGAGCGCCGGACGCGTCTGATAGTCGGGAAAGCGCGCCTGCCAGTACCAAGGCTTACCAGGCGCCGCAATCCGCGGCAGCACCACGTAAGCCTTCACGTCGCGGAAGGTGAAGTCGAGCTTCTCGTAGCCATTCCACTGGCTGGAAGTGGGCGCGGCATCTTGCGCCAGCAGCGCCGGAGCGCTAAGTGTCGCCAGGAACGTGCGTCGGGTAAGATACTTCCAACGTGCGATTTTTAACATAAGTCTTGTGTGGCCAAAAGATACGTCGCGCGCGCGCAGCCGGCTGAACTACGATGGGACCGGTCGTTAAAGCGCAAAGAGACACTCAACAGCGGTCGTCCCCTCCTCTTCAATTCCCCTCCGGGCCGGCCGCTTTTTTTTGCTCAACCCCACTTAGTCGATACTTACCGCGCGATCGAAAGTCACATCGATTGTGGCTCCCTGGTGCAGTTCCACTTCTTTACCGCGTGTTAGCAGCACCGTAGCCAGTCCTACGCCGCTTCCAATGCCGGCGCCAATGCCCGCGCCCTTCCAACTGTTATCGGAGATGCCGCCGATGGCCGCACCCGCAGCACCGGTGCCGCCAATTCGAATCGCGTCGGCGCCGTGCGACGTGCCCTGTTGGATCTGCCCCTCTTTGCCCGCGACGCGCTGCTCGCTGCCATCGGCACCCAAGGAGGCCAGGGAAGGCGTCACCTGAATCACCTTACCGCCCGGCAGTGTCAGATTCTCGATACGGATTCCGAGTTCGGCAGTGCCCTTGATGCGGCCGCTGCGCTTGGAGTGAGTGACCACGCCCTGCACATAGCTATCGACCGGTACCAGGATTACCCCGTCCACGACGATTGGCGTGGACGTGCGCATGTAGACGAAATCGCCCTCGCGCGCAGTCCGAGTGCTGACTGAATTCACCAGTCGCAGCAAGGCGTGCGCACCTTTGGGGATCTCGCGTGCGAACGCCGCGTGAGACATCAAAACGACTAAGGCAATCGCGCGCATGTGGATACCTCTGCCACCATGGTAGGACGGGTTGCGCGGCGTGTCCATCCGGCAGAAGGGTCGGACTAACCCACGCGGCGCCGCGAATTCTCCATGCCCCAAAGTACGGCGGCCAACAGCAGCACGATCAGGGAGTCCGTCAATTCCGGCTGCCGGCCCGGCATCCAGCGCTGCGCCACTTCCAGCACCAGGAGTCCGGCCGCGCCCATCAAACCTGCGCGCGCATATGCCACTCCCGATGCGCGCATGAGCCACACCAGCGCTCCATAGTCGAACGCCTTCCGCAGCAGGGTCAGCGCAGCATTCAACCGCTCCCCATCGAGCGTGGCAGCAAAGGGAATCCACGACATGGCCCGCGCGGGGCCTGAGAATTCGAAGGGCGACAACTCCCGCAGTACAATCGCTATGGCGAGCGCCATCGCGCCGTTGGGCAGGCGCGATGTCTCGGCGGGATAAGTCCAAATCAGCATCGCCAGCAACGCGCCGATTACTTCCGACGGCCCCAGTGCGCGCTCCACGATCACCAGCCGTAGCGGCAGGCAGCCCATCGCGAGCAGCAGCCATATTGCACTTCGCCGGGCGGTGAGCGCGCGTAGCAGCAGCGCGAATGCGAACCACTCGGCGGCCGACGTGTATACACTCACGGGCGAAATCGGAGTGGCCAGGAAACTCGCCACGCTGGCTCGCAGAGTCCAGCGTCCCACGTGCGGAATGAACGGATACAACTGGTAGCCGATCCAGCAGCAGGCCAGCATTAAAGCTCCGCCCGCCGCGCGATCGCCCCGCCGCCGCTGCGTGATGCGCAGGATTTCCTCTCCGAACAGCAGCGCCGCCACAGCTCCACCCGCGGCGCCAGCGAAATTGCACGCCACGTCCAGCAGGCTTGAGATGCGGCCGACATCGAAGACTTGCAATAGTTCGATTGACGTCGAGAGTCCGAGTCCAAGCAGTATGGCGCCAGTTGCCGCCGCCAGGCGCGGCAAGCGCCGCACTGCCACCAGCGTCGCGGTCAGGCCCAGCGGAAAATACAGCAGCACATTGATGCCCGCATCGCGCCAGACAAACCGGTCTATGTGCGCCGGCCACGAGTGCAACAGAATTGCCAGCGGGTCCGCGCCGAAATGGAAATCGAACGGGTAGAGTGAGCCGTAGACGATGAAGGCAACAACCGCCAGCAGTAGCCGGAACACTTAGCGTCTCGAGAAGCGGCGCAGGCGGAAAATCTCAACCAGCGAGATATACAGATTGACGAGGCCCACTCCGCTGACCGCGCCGCGCACGTAGAAACTGCCCCAGTAGTTGCGCAACTGCGGCGCCAGACCTGAGAAATAGTTGCCGTCCCAGGAGTCCGTCCACGGCGCAATCAGCAGATACAACCCCATCTCCAGGCAGAACGTGATGAACACGATCGCCGACATCTTGTGATACCAGTGGTAGATCGGCGGAGGTACCGGGATCGGAGTTCGCACTTCCTCGATTTCAGCGGGAGGATGCGGGTCGGGAGGCATCATGCGGCGCCTGCCGTATTGAAGAGATCGAGTTGCTGGTTGGAATCCAGGGGAAAGCGCGAATGCAAACGCACCGGTTCGAAACTCAGGCGATGAAGAGGCGTCGGACCATGCAGTTCGAGCGCCCGGTAATGTTCGGGTGTGGAGTAGCCTTTGTGCGATGCCAGGCCATACTCGGGAAATACGGCGTCCCAGGCGCGCATGCAGGCATCGCGCTGGACTTTGGCGATAATCGATGCCGCCGCAATCGCGTGGCAGCGCATATCGCCCTTGATCAACGGACGCTGAGGCACGGCAAGCTCCAGGGGCACGGCATCCACCAGCAGGAAATCGGGCGCCGGATTCAGTTGGCTGACCGCCATCCGCATGGCCATACGAGAAGCCTGGTAAATGTTGACCCGATCGATGGTGGCGGCGTCCACGGCGGCCACGGCCCACGCCACGGCGCGTTCTCGGATCCGCTCCGCCAGGACTTCACGGCGCTCCGCTTCCAGCAATTTGCTGTCATTGAGCCCGCGCACCGGACGGTCGTCGGACAGAATCACGGCAGCAGCGAATACCGCGCCGAATAGAGCTCCGCGGCCGACTTCATCGACGCCGGCCACGGCATGAAAGCCGCGCGCGCGCAGCTCTCGCTCCAATGTTGCTTCACAACGGAATTTGCCACCCGCCGAAATCGGCCGCATGGCCAGGCCAGAACTAGGTGCGCTCTTTCAAACGGGCAGCCTTGCCCTTCAAAGCACGTAGATAGTAAAGCTTGGCGCGGCGGACGCGTCCCGTACGGACGACATCGATATGATCCACCACTCTCGCGTTTACCGGGAAGATGCGCTCCACGCCCTGGCCGAAACTGACCTTGCGGACGGTGATGCTTTCACCCATGCCCGCACCATTGCGGGCAATCACGGTACCTTCAAAAGCCTGGAGGCGCTCTTTATCGCCTTCCTTGATCTTCACGTGCACCTTAATGGTGTCGCCGGGACGAAATTCAGGGAATTCTTTTTCCCGCTTGTTCTTGGAAATAAACTTGGTCAACAACGCATTCTGCATGACTGATGTCCGTAATCTCCTAGTGTACAACATGTTCCCTTCCGAATGAAGCTTCGTGCTCCGATTCCGGCCACAGGGCCCGCGCCCCAGCCTTGGGACGGCAATCGAGACATGTTAGTCTTTTACTTCGAGATTCAGGCGGTTTCTCATACCAGGAGCGATTCATGGCACGTTTTTCAAGACTAAAGACTCTTAACACGATGATCGAATCGGGTCTCGTACCCGTGTTCTACAGCCCCTCCTTTGAAGTTGCGCGCGACGTTGCCAAGGCATGTGTGGCCGGCGGCTGCAGGCTGCTCGAATTCACCAACCGCGGCGATCACGCCTGGGAGGTCTTCAACGAACTGGAAAAGTTCTGCGCGCGCGAACTGCCTGATATGGTCCTCGGCGTGGGCTCCATTGTGGACCCCGGCACGGCATCTCTCTTCATCAATTGCGGCGCCAATTTCGTGGTCGGCCCCATCCTGAACCCCGACGTCGCGCGCGCCTGCAATCGCCGCAAAGTGCCCTATTCCCCCGGCTGCGGCAGCGCTTCGGAGATCTCGCAGGCCGAAGAGTTGGGCTGCGAAATCGTCAAGGTCTTCCCCGGCAAAGAGGTCGGCGGGCCCAACTTCGTCAAATCGGTCAGAGGCCCGTGCCCCTGGGTTTCCATCATGCCGACCGGCGGAGTTGAGGCCACCGAAGCCTCGCTCAAAGCGTGGTTCGGCGCTGGTGTGTCCTGCGTCGGTATGGGTTCCAATCTGGTCACCAGCGACCTGTTGAAGGCCGGCGACTACACTGGCATCGCCGCCAACGTGCGCGCCGCGATGGAGCTGATCGCCGCCATCAGGGGAGGGAAGTAGGCCATGTCGTTCCCCATCAAGCCCCGTGAAAGCTGCCGCTGGGACGCCGCCGCGCTCGGTGAAGTCATGCTCCGCCTGGACCCCGCCGAGGGCCGCATTCGCACCGCCCGCCAGTTTCAGGTATGGGAAGGCGGTGGCGAGTACAACGTGGTCCGCGGCCTGCGCCGCTGCTTCGGACAACGCACCACCGTGGTTACGGCAATCGTGGAGAACGAGGTCGGACGGCTGCTGGAAGACTTGATGCTCCAGGGCGGCGTGGATCTCTCGCACGTCAAGTGGGTGCCCTTCGACGGCATTGGCCGCGCGGCCCGCATCGGCCTGAATTTCACCGAGCGCGGTTTCGGCATTCGCGGCGCCGTCGGATGTAGCGATCGTGGCTGGTCGGCCGCCTCCCAGATCGCTCCCGGCGACATCAATTGGAAGCAGCTTTTTGCAGAGGAAGGCGTCCGCTGGTTCCACTGTGGAGGCATCTTCGCGGCCCTTTCCGCCGACACCGCCGACACGGTGATCGAGGCCATGGAGGCGGCGCGCGCCGCCGGGACGATCATCTCCTACGATCTGAA
>JBDTPR010000368.1:0-6846 GCA_039932635.1 Candidatus Solibacter sp. | reverse complement strand
CGCTCCCTCACGGTCGCGGCTCTGATCCGGGCCGCGCGGTCACCGCACTAGTGCCCCGGAGCGTTGCGGAAGGCCAGCAGCGACGCCATCAACTGCCTGCCGGGCTCGTCCGCGGGCTTGAGTTGCAGCATTTGCCGACAGGCGGCGATGGCTTCCTCGACGCGTCCGGGAATTTGCGCGAGGGCATATGCAAGTTCATAGTGGACTTCCGCGACGCTGGGGTCGAGTATGATGGAGGCCTGATACTCGGCGACCGCTTCAGGCAGACGGCCGAGCTTGTGCAGGGTATTTCCCAGGTGAAAGTGAGCCAGGGCGGAATCCGGTTTCATGCGCAAGGCGGTCTGGAATTCGCCGATGGCGTCGGCCGCGCGACCGGGGAGTTGCGCGTAGGCGAGTCCCAGATTGAAATGGGCCTCCCACAGATCGGGTTCGCTGCCGACCGCGGTCTGGTAGGCGGCAATCGCCGACTGATATTCGGTGATGGCGTCGGGCAGGCGGCCGGGCATCGCCGTCATGGCGAGTCCTAAATTCAGGTGGGCCGCGGGGAAGTTCGGGTCGAGCCGCAGGGCGGTGCGGTATTCGGATACGGCGTCGTCGAGGCGTCCGGGGGTATGGGAGAGGGCGAGGCCGAGGTTGACGCGATAGTCGGCGGAATCGGGTTCCAGTTGCACGGCCGTGGTAAATTGCGTGACCGCTTCGGACTCGCGCCCCGACGACATGAGGATTACGCCCAGATTGCTATGCAGGAACGCGCTGCCGGGGTTGCGGGCCACGGTGTTGCGGAACAGGGTCTCGTAATCCTGATAATCGGCGCTCTGCCGCCAGGTGGCGAAGCCCAGGGGCGCTAATAAGAGGAGGGGCAGGGCGAGCGCTCCGGCGCGCGTGGGCGGGATACGCCCTGCCAAACGGGAAACCACGACTGCGACGGGGATCATGATTGCGAGCGAGGCCAGGTACTGGAAGTGGTCGGCGACATAGGAATAGCGGAAGGGGTAGACCTTCAGGAAGCCGAGGACGGGGAAAAGGGTGCCGCCGAAAGTCAGCAGGATGGCGAGGGGTCCGCGATTGCGGCGGGCGAGGAAAACGAAGCCAATGGCGAGGGCCGCCAGTCCGAGGGGGAAAAGGGCCTGCCACCAGACGGTCGGGTCGAGCTTCCAGCGCGGATAGACGAACATGAGGTCCACGGGCAGCAGCAACTTCCAGGCGTAGAACCACGGGACGCGGCCGGCGAGCAGGAGATGCTGCGCGGGGCTGAGGTCGTACCGGGGACCATGGGCGCCGATCAGGTGGGGCGTGCTTTCCACCCAGGCGGTAAAGAGTCCGGCAGCGGCGCCGGCGGCGAGCCAGGGCAGGAGGGGAAGCACGTCGCGTTTCGGATCGAGTCGGCCGCGCTGCCACCAGAAGACGACCAGGAGCACGGCCGGGAGCGAGGCGGTGACGGACTTACTCAGTAGGGCAAGGATGAAAAGTGTCAGCGCTGCGAAGTATTGGGAGCGCCGCCGCGTGCGGTCGAAGTGGAGGTAGGTGAGCGCCGCCGCCAGATAGAGGACGCCGGAGAGCGTGCTCTTCTGCTCGGAGATCCATGCCACGGCTTCCACGCAGACCGGATGCAGGGCAAAGAGGAAGCCGGCCAGCCAAGCTCCCGGCAGTTTGAGTTGCCGGACAATCAGCACCACCAGGCATGCCGAGGCGGCATGCAGCGCGACGTTAACCAGGTGGTAGCCAAGCACGGAATCGCCCCAGAGGCGGTGTTCCAGCCAGAAGGCGCTGTGCAGGAGCGGGTAATACTGCTGGGTGGCGCCGAGTTCGAACCAGATGCGCCAGAGTCCGTGGAGCGGCTGGAGGTCGACCCGAGTGACGTGCATGTTATCGTCCCAGAGAATGCTGCCGCGCAGCGCGGGCAGGTAGGCCACGATGGTGGCACAGAGGAGCAGGACCCAGGTGAGAGAGTCGGTGAGGCTTCCGGCGCTTGAGACAGGTGGCGGCTCCCGCTTCGTCCGGCTCACACCCATACACGCGAATTCCGGGTCCTCAATTTGTCCACACTCAGACTATAACAGTGGGATTCGGTGATCGAGAGAGAATTGGGGCAGACTCCGGCCTTCGGCTGGTGTACCGACTAAAGTCAGCACACGCTGAAGTCCGCCCCGCAAAAGGCTTAGCGGACTTCGATAGTGACTCCGGTCTGGCTACCGATTCCGTCGGCAAATTGCGCCAGGCGAGCGGTTCCGGAGGGCGTGGCGGCGGGCACCAGGATGTTGACCTGGTAGGTGCCGATCAGTCCGGGTGCGAGGCCGGCCCAAGTCACGGTTGCCGAGCGTCCACCCATGGTGGCGTAAACCGAAATGACGCTGGCGGGGGGCGCGGGTTTATCGGACGTCTGTTTGGAGCCGTTGCCATTCAGTGAGCCATCCTGGTTGACCGCTTTGGCCTGCCCGGGGTCCGCCAACTTTGTAGGTAAAGACGCCCGGGTTTGCGGTAGCCGCGATTTGCGGAACCGATAAACTGGAGCCGGACGCGTTCACGACCTGAATTCGCGTAGTGGCGCCTGTGGCCAGAGTGGTGGGGGCTTGCACGGACATCATATAGAGGTTGAGATCGCCGACACCGTTGCATTGCACTTGAACCGACGCGGTCACCTTGCTGATCTGTATGCTTCTGCCGACGAACAGACGGATCACTGTGACCGTGTTCCAATCGTCAGGATAGATGGGCAAGGGCAAGCCGGAATACGTATAGGTGAAGGTCTGGGATTGGCCAAACGCCAGAGGTACAAAGGCCAGCAGGCCAACGATCAGTTTTCGCATTTGGACACCTTCCGGTGGAGCGGGCACCGAAAACCATTTCCACTTCGTCGGGGAGATGCCTTGGTGTAAGGGAACGATTTTTTTTGGAGCTGGGACAGTAGGAAAGAGTAAGTTACAGACTAACTCCGGCCTTCTGCCTGCCCTACGACTACTTTTTCTTGGTGCTCTCGCCGGGTTTCAGCAGGGTCGGCGGTTTGCGTTTCGGGGTGGCGTCCTCGACGGCCTTCTCTTCAGCTGCCTTGGCTTTCTTTTTCGCGTCGTCAGCCTGCTGGCCTTCTTTTTCGATCGGCGTGAGGGCCGCTTCCTCCGCCTTCTTCTGCGCCTGCTGGCGCTTCAGCACGTCGCCGCCGCGCTTGGCCAGATCTTCCTGCGCCAGTTCCAGGCTATCGCTGGTGGTCTCGATTGCCTGGGTCAGCGCAAATTCGTAGCGGTCCATATCCTTGGGCTTGCTCTCTTCAATCTGCTTGAGCAACGGCAGCAGGTCGCGTTCCGTCGCCGCCACCGCCGATAGTCCCAGGCTGATATCGGTATTCCTGGCGCTGGCCGCATCGGCCACGGTGTCGATGGCGTCCAGAATTTTCGAGTATTGCTCCAGCGTGTCATGGATCAGGATGGAGCGCCCGGTCTTATCCTTGGCTAGAAGATTCTTCACCAGGTCGACGCGCAGTTTGGCGAAGGTGGCGTAGAGTTTCAGGCGGTCGTTGGGCTCCTGCGCTTCCTTGATCTGGTCGATCTCGTCGGCGGAAAGGAAATCGCGCGTCTGCGCCGCCAGCGGGGCGACGAGCACCAGTGCGCCAAATACAAAGGTAAATAGCTTCTTCATTTCTTGCCCTCCATCAGCCCTGCCAGCAGATCGTCATGCACCTTTTGCAAGCGAGCCTTGGCTTTCTCCAACAACGGCCGCTCCTCGAACGCCAGATCGTCCTGCGCAGAGGCCAGTTTCTTCAGCAAATTTCGCGACTCGATCTCCGCCGACTTAAACCATTTCGGGCTCTTACGCGGATTCTTCCCGGTGCTTTCGAGCGAGTCCCAACACAGCGCCACCGAGTCGTCAAACTCCTTGATGGCTGCGGTCAAGGCGGCGGCGTCGCCCTTCTGGCTGGCTTCGCGAATCTCCTTCAACACGACGCCGGCATTGTCCAGTGCCAGTTTCGAACGCTTCCCGAGATCGCGTTCGGCCAGCGCCGAGGTCAGCGAACCGGGCGGAGGAGCCGCCGCGCAGGCCAGAGCAAGCGCCGTCAGCAACAGAGTAAGTTTGGCTCTCACCGTTTGTCGATCTCCCTTTGCAGGATCCGAACGCGCTGCCGCGCCTGAAACTCCTGGTTCGGATTCTTACCCTGACTCGCGGCCAGGAATTGCTCGTACGCGGCCTTCGCCGGCTTCACCTGATGCAGCTTATCCAGAATGATGGCGCGCAGGAACCAGTTGCCGGCTGCCGTCTCGCCATTCTTCGCCGCCTGCTCGAAGGCCGCCAGCGCCTGCGGAAAATCGCCCGACATGTAGAGCATGCCGCCCAATTCCGTCCACGGTCTGGGCTCGGCCGGCTTGAGTTTGCCGGCCTCGTAAAACTGCCGTGCCGCCGGTTGGAACTGCCGCTTGTCGCGCAGCGCACGCGCGTACATCAGACGAAGGTCGTAATTGGCGGGCTCGGCACCCACGGCCTGCTCGAGCAGCGGCAGGGCTTTATCCAACTTCCCGGTGAAGACATAGGCCGCCGCCAACGCGTTGCGGTTAGCCGCGCTCGCATCCTTCCCGAAAGCCTCTTCCAGGCGCGGCACGGCATCTTCGAACTGCTTGGATTCGAGCAGCAGTTCACCCAGGCGTGTCTGCGCGGCCGCGTTGTCCGGGAACTGGCGGTAGATCTCGATGGCCTCCGTGCCCTGTGACGCCTTTTCGTAAAGCTGTGCCAGTTCCAGCAGGTAGTCGCGATAGCGCGGCTCGAGTTGCGCCGCCTGCCGGAAGTAGGGGTCGGCATCGGCGACGCGGCCCTGCTGCACCAGGGCCTGCGCGATGCCAAGCTGTGCGCCTGCCGACTTCGCGTCCAGCGCGAGCGCCGCCTTGTAACTCTCTTCGGCTTTGGAATAGTCGCCGGTTTGCAATTGGGCTTCAGCCAGGTAATAGCGCGGACGAAATTCCTGCGGCTTCTGGGCGGCGGCGCCTTCGAAAAGCGGTAGCGCCTCCGCCGGATTCTTCTGGCGCAGCAGTACGATGCCGCCGTTCAACTGCGCCTCGTAGAGTCCCGGCTTGATTTCGAGCGTCTTGCGATATTCCGCCACGGCGTCGTCATCGCGGTTCAACATGGTGTATGCCATCGCCAGGTTGAAGTGGGCGAAGTAATCTTTGGCGTCGGCTTCGATGGCCTTGGAGAAGGATTGCGCGGCAGCCTCGTACTTGCCCTCGTCGAGGGCTTTCATGCCCTCGCTGGTGTAATCCGCCTGGTAGAAGAGCAGAAACGCGGCAACGGCCCACATATCCTAATTCTATCGCCGCTCCCGCGGCGCCGCCGGAAATCTCGCGTTACTTCTTTTTGTCACGATTGCCCATGTCGGGCACGTCGGGAGTTTCCGAGGCGAAGGTCAGCGGGATATCGACATATGCCGTCTTCTCGCCGGTCTCGTCCTGGATCTTCATCTTGTAATGGCGGGGAGGAGCGTCAAACAGGGCATTGCCCGCGGCGTGCTCGCCAGGTTTGACGGACCGCAGATACCCGATATATTGCGGGACACCCTCGGCTTCGCTCATCTCGGCGTAGGTATTCCCGTTATCGTCTTCCAGGGTGAAGTTGGGGACAATCACGTCCGCCCCGGCGCCGTTGACTGCACTCAGGCGGACCAGAAAGAAACGGTTCTTCGGAATGCGCTGCTCAGCGCCTTCGCCCAAGTGAGTCAGCCACTGGGTTTCGAACACCAGGTAATTGATATGGCCTAATGTGATGTGCTCGCCCATGTTGTAGGTGCGGACCGGATAAGTCTTCTCACCGTCACCGCAGGAGCTCAGAAAAGCGATGGCAGAAAGGACCGCCGACAATGTAACGATTCGGACACAGCGCATGGCTCCACCATTGTGGCTCTAAGCGCCATCCGGCTGTCAAGTTGCAGGAAGTGTTACGGTGCCCGGTTTTGGGCGGGGGGTCTTTGGGCTGGTTATTTTGGCTGGCGTTCCTGCAGAATCCGCTCGAATTTACGGCGCTGCTCTTCGTTCAGAATCTGCTCGACCTTGAATTTGCTGTCGCTCAGCACGGTGCGGTAATACTGCCAGAAATCGGTCAGGATGCTTTCCATCTGCTCCTGTTGCGCCGGTGAGAGATTCAACTCGCGCTTCATCCGGGAAAAATAGAGTTCCTTCCCGGCCACGGTGTCGAACGAAGCCTGGTGCAGGCGATTGTGGACGCCGAAGTTCATGATCACCGCGCCCGCCGCCGCGCCGCACAGGAAGACCAGCGCCAGCGTGATCATGCAGACGACTTTGGGATCCCACGAGCGCCGGAACCCAGCCTTCTCCAGTAGATTAGGGCTCATAGTTCTAGATTAGGGCTCATAGTTCGTCAGCGTGGCCAGCATATTATCCTGGCTGCGTGCATTCTCGTAGGCCGGGTTGTCCTGCTGCGCCATCACTGTCTCTGGGGAAAGCCCGGTCGGATAGCCGCTTTCATAAGAGACCAGATAACTGCCCAATGCCGCAAGCGTGAGCAGCGAGGCGAAGACCAGCCGCCGCCCGAAGGCGAAATCCAGCGCGAAGAATCCGGCGAACGAAGGCACAGCGTGACGCTGCCCCACCTCGCGCATGACTTTGGCATAGAATGCCGGCGGGGGCCCAACCGGCTCCGCAATCCGAAATACGTCGAAACAGTCGGACACTTCCTGCATGCCCGCTAATTCCTGCCGGCAGACCTCACAGCTGGTAAGGTGCGCCTCAACCGCGCGAAGCGCCGCCGGCGTCAGCGTGCCGGACAGGAACTCCTCAAGGTTCTCCATCAATACCGCGTGCATAAGCTTCTTCCCTGTACCAATGAAATTACCACGCCTCGTAATACCCTTTG
>JBDTPR010000367.1:0-6848 GCA_039932635.1 Candidatus Solibacter sp. | reverse complement strand
ACATCGAGCCGGGCGAAGGCGGACTTGCAGGAGGCGCAGGACCAACTGGAATTCCGGGTTCAGGAGCGGACCATCGAGTTGACACAGGCACTGGATGGGCTGGACAGCGAAAGGCGCCGGTTCCAGGCAATTCTTGACCGGCTGCCGGTTTCCGTGGCCCTGTTGACGGCGGACCGTCACGTCTTGCTTGACAATCGAATGTTCCGCGAGCGGTTCGGCGAATCGCATGGGCGGCACTGTTTTGAAACGGTCTTCGGACGGCAGGAGCCGTGCGAGGTTTGCGAAAGCCACAAAGTCCTGGAGACAATGGCGCCCCATGAGTGGCAGTACGCGGGGCCGGACGGCGCGCTGTATCATGCTTTCGACTTCCCGTTTACCAATACGGACGGCGCGTCGCTCATCCTGAAGGTAAATGTCGATATTACTCAGAGCAAGCAATTCGAAGCCGAACTAAGAGAGCGGGCGGCGTTACTGCAACTTGCTCACGACGCAATTTGTGTGAAGGACACTCGCGGCCAGATTAAGTTTTGGAACCAGGGTGCGGTAGAAACCTATGGCTGGTCCGCGGAAGAAGTAATCGGCCGGAACGCACAGGACCTCCTGCAAACGCGGTACCCTGTCCCCCTGGAAGAGATCGAGGCTGCATTAAGAGAGAGGTCGGAATGGACGGGCGAACTGGAGCACCTAACGCGTGACGGTCGAAGCATTACAGTCGCCAGCCGCTGGTCTCAGCAGCGGGATCACGAGGGGACACCCCTCGCCGTCCTGGAAATCAATCGCGATATTAGCCGTCAGAAGCACGCCGAGGCCGAATTGCTCCTGAGCCAGGAGCGGGTGTCGCTGGCGCAAAAGGCAGGTCGATCCGGCGCCTTCGAATGGGATATCCAGAACAATATCTATAGCTGGTCGACGGAGCTTGAGGAACAGTATGGCATCGCACCCGGAGGATTCGGCGGAACGATGGAGGTATGGGAGGCCCTGGTTCTGCCGGAGGATCTCGAGTCAGCCAAAGCCGCCATTGCGGAAGCGCTGAGGAACGGCGTTCTCACCGCCGAGTGGCGCGTACGCCGCCACACCGACGGGCAGGTCCGTTGGATTACCGCACGCGGGAAGATCTTCCACGACGAAGCCGGCCGGCCTTCGCGCATGCTCGGTATCCACTGGGATATCACGGAACTGAAACGTGCCGAGGAAGGGTTGCGCGAGAGCGAGAAAGTATACCGGGCGATTGGCGAGTCGATCGACTATGGCGTCTGGGTCTGTGGACCCGCTGGCGAGAACATCTATGCCAGTCCCTCGTTCTTGAAACTGGTGGGACTTACTCAGGAACAGTGTTCCAATCTTGGCTGGAAAGACGTGCTGGATCCCGACGATGCCGAACGCACCATCGCGGCCTGGAAGGAGTGCGTGCGCACGGAGGGACGGTGGGACATCGAGCATCGCTTCCGCGGCGTAGACGGGAAGTGGCATCCGATTCTCGCTCGCGGGGTACCCATCCGTGACGAGGCCGGGCGGATCGATCGCTGGGTGGGCATCAACCTCGACATCAGCGCCCTGAAGCAGACGCAGGACGCTCTGGATGAGAGTGAGCGGTTCAACGTTAGAATCCTCGAGAGCAGTCAGGACTGCATTATGGTGTTGGACCTGGCGGGGAATTTGACGTCCATCAGCGGCGGGGCACGCAGCCTGTTCGAGAGCGGCGAAACCAAGGAGCCCTCGTGGATCGATTCCTGGCAAGAAGCGGACCGGCCGCGGGTGGCCGAGGTTTTGGCGGTGGCTCGCGCGGGAGGGGTGGGGCAGTTTCAATTCCTGCGCGGCGCGGCCGGAATGCCGCCGCTGTGGTGGGACGTCGTGGTAAGTCCGATTTGCGATGCCGCGGACCATCCCCAACGGTTGCTCGCCATCGCGAGGAACGTCACGGAGCGCAAACGCGGCGAAGAGGCACTGGCGCGGAAGGCCAAAGAACTGGAACGCTCCAACGCCGATTTGCAGCAGTTTGCCTACGTCGCATCCCATGACTTACAAGAGCCCTTGCGGATGGTAGCCCAGTTTACCCAGCTTCTCTCGGACCGGTACGGATCTTCGCTCGACCAGGATGCGCGGGAATTTATCGCCTATGCCGTGGATGGCGCCACCCGGATGCAGACTCTCATCCTTGACCTGTTGAACTATTCAAGGTTGGGCACTCGAGGCAGGAGCTTCGAGCCGGTCGATTGCAATCAGGCGCTGCGCGATGCAATCGCGAATTTGGGGGCCGCCATTCATGAGAGCCATGCAAACATCGCACACGATGAGTTGCCTACTGTCATGGCCGACGCCTCCCAGATGGTGCAACTCTTTCAGAACCTGATCGGCAACGCAATTAAGTTTAGGGGAAAGTGCAGTCCCCAAGTCCACGTCTCCGCCGCCCGAGAGGGAGCGGAATGGACTTTTTCGGTACGCGACAACGGGATTGGTTTCGATCCGCAGTATGCGGAGCGGATCTTCGTCATTTTTCAACGCCTGCATTGCCGCGAAGAGTACTCCGGAACCGGCATCGGCCTGGCTCTCTGTAAGAAGATTGTGGAGCGGCACGAGGGCAGAATCTGGGCCAGATCCGAACTCGGGCAGGGAACCACCTTTTCGTTCAGCATACCGGGCGGCGGCCTAGGGCAAGATGCCGCCGAAACGGTGCTTCAAGGAGCAAACGATGCCCGATAAAGTGCCGGTCACCACCTTATTCCGGCCAGCGGAGATTCTGCTGGTGGAGGACAACCCCGGCGACGTACGCCTTACCCGGGAAGCATTGAAGTCGGAACGGCTGTGGAATAGCTTGAATGTGGTGCGGGACGGCGTTGAGGCCATGGCGTATCTGCGGGGGCAGGGACAATTCCTTGACGCGGTCCGTCCGGACCTGATCCTGCTCGATCTCAATCTGCCCAAAAAGGACGGCCGGGAAGTGCTGGCGGAGGTCAAAGAAGATGAGGCCCTGAAGACGATTCCTGTCATTATCCTGACGAGTTCAAAAGCGGAGGAGGACATCGTTAAGACTTATGAATTGCACGCGAACTGTTACATTACCAAACCTGTCGATCTGTCCCAGTTGATCAGGATCGTAAAGTCGATTGAGGATTTTTGGTTTGCCGTGGTCAAGTTGCCACCTACGCCATGACGGGTGCCGTCATCTTCGTCCTCCTGGTCGAAGACAACCGCGGCGATGCCCGGTTGGTGCAGGAAGCCCTTACCGGGTCGGTAAACCCAGCCTTCCGCGTGGAGCATGTGACGCAACTCTCAAGTTGCCTTGCAAGACTCTCGGAGGGCTGTATCGACGTGGTTTTGCTGGACCTCGGGTTGCCTGACAGCCAGGGGCTTGGGGCACTGGTTCCCATTCGCCGGGTGTCGCCCGGTGTGCCTGTGGTGGTGTTAAGCGGCACCGATGATGAGCAGTTTGCCGTAGACGCCGTGCAGGCTGGCGCGCAGGACTATCTTGTCAAAAACCCTGCCGTCAGGGGTATCCTGAAGCGATCTCTGCGCTACGCCATAGAGCGCAAGCGTGCCGAAGAATTGCTGCGCGCGAGCGAGGAGCGCCTGAGCCTGGCAACCAGCACCGCCAAAGAGGCGATCTGGGAGTATCTACCTTCCTCCGGTTTCTCGCGATGGAATGACCTTTACTCCCAGATGTTCGATACGCCGGTCCAATTCGACGCGGGATGGTGGAACGGCCACATTCACCCCGACGAGAGAGCCGCCGTTTCCGCGACATTCCGGCAAGCGGTCACCGGAACCGCCAAGTCGTGGGAAGCCGAGTACCAGTTTCGGCGTTCCGACGGCTCGTGGGCTAACGTCCACGATCGAGCGTTGATCGCTCGCAATGCTTCAGGGAGCGCCATCCGGGTTGTGGGAGCAATGCTGGATGTGACGGAGCGGACCATCGCAGCGAAAGCGCTCGAGTCTTCGAATCGCAGGCTACGCCAACTCTCGCGAGACCTGTTGCGCTCGCAGGATTACGAGAGGCGGAGAATCGCGCGGGAACTGCACGACAGCACGGCGCAGCTCTTATGCGCACTGAACATGAGTCTCGTCCTCTTACGCGATTCCCCCATGGACGCCGGCATGCGGGCCCAAGGGCTGGACGAAGCCATCGAACTGGCCGCTGAGTGCTCCACGGAGATTCGCACCGTCACGTATCTGTTGCACCCGCCGCTGCTGGACCAGGTCGGGCTCTCGAGCGCGCTGCAGGCCTACGTCAAAGGGTTCGCCCGGCGAACCGGGATCCACATCGAAGTCGACATTCAGCCCGATGCGGGTAGGTTCCCATCCGAAGTGGAATCGTCTATTTTTCGCATTGTTCAAGAGGGCCTCGCCAACGTTCACAGGCATTCCGGCAGCTTGCAAGCCGGCATACGGCTCGAACGGGATTTGACGGAGGTCCGGCTCGTCTTGTGGGATCGGGGCCGCGGATTGCCTTCGCATCTCCGTCCAGGAGGCGAGGGATTTGTCAGTTTTGGCGTAGGTATCCTGGGTATGAGGGAGCGCGCGGAGCAGTTGGGCGGCCGGCTGGAGCTCACGTCCAATGATGAAGGTACTATTTTGACAGTTACGCTACCGCTGGTTCAACGCAATGAAGAAAATACGAATCCTGTTGGTGGATGATCACCTGGTGGTGCGGCGTGGCGTCGCCGCGCTCATTCATGAGGCCAGGCCCGAATGGGAATTGTGCGGCGAAGCTTCGAACGGCCGCGAAGCCGTTATGTCGGCCGCGACCCTCAAGCCGGATATCGTGGTGATGGATATTTCCATGCCGGAGATGAACGGCCTCGAGGCGACGGTCGAGATTCTGAAGACGAACCCCGACACTCAGGTCTTGATCCTTTCGATGCACGAGTCGGAGCAGATCGTACACGACATATTGACCGCCGGCGCCCGAGGCTACATTCTCAAGCAAGATGCGGGGAACGAATTGGTCATGGCGTTGGAAGCCCTGTGTCGGCGAAAACTGTTCTTCACCTCCAAGGTATCGGAACTGGTGCTGAGCGGGTATTTGGGCCGCGGCGACGCCAAGATGCTCTCCAAGACACCTTTCAAGCAACTCAGTCCGCGGGAGACCCAGATCGTGAAGCTCGTGGCCGAAGGCAAGGCCAACAAAGAGGTGGCCGACATTCTTCACATCAGCGTGAAGACCGTGGAATCCCACCGGGCCCATATCATGGAAAAGATCGATGTTCATTCGGTGGCCGAACTGGTTCGTTACGCGATCCGCAACAAGATCGTCGAATGTTGAGAGGCCACGGTTGGTGGATGCTCTGACCGCATCCGCCTAGAACTGACTGCATCGTTGTCAAGTGGGCCAGGAGTAAACTCTCGGGCGGGGGTGACGGCGCCACCGGGACCTCGCGCAACAGCCATCGCAACGGCATCGCTCCGAGCAGAGTCACGGCGAGGCCCGCGACCGCCGCAGAGTACGTCAAACCGGTACCCAAGCCCAAGAGCATACACAGTCCCGCTCCGAGGTGGAGCAGCAGGCCGATAATTATTCCTCTGGATAGCCACCGGAACAACGAGGCGAAGCCCGGATGGCGCGCCTCCACGTCTTTGCCAAGCAGTACCAGCAGCACCAACGATCCGGCGCACCAGACCCACTGGAGTGCCGATTCCGCCAGGGCGGTTTTTAGTGGCGCGTTCGGTGCCGCCAGAGCCAGAGCCGCCCGGAGAAAGGCTAAGGCGATCATACCGCCGATAGCGAGTGTGGGGCCTTGGATCACCCGTACCTTATTCGTCACGATATTTCTCCCGCACTACAATCCTGCCCCGCAACCCGGCGGAATCGATTCCTTTAGGCCCGGGCGCTCCGCGGAATGCGGCAGGGTCCGGTAAGCACCTGCAACAGCGCTTTCTCTGGGACGGTCCTATGGCCGTCAGCAATTTCCGACGGGGGAGCGCTTTTGCCGAATCTGCCTGGAAGCGACTGCGGACAGGGCGCCACTCACGATGACCATCGGCATCAAGCCCAGCGCCTGTTCCGAGCGCCATGCCTGTCCGTCCCGGCACCAGAAGGCAACGGCAGTGGCGGCGTTGATTGCCATCGCGCCGGCGAAGACCGTACGGCCGAACCATGGGGGCAGGCCAGTCTCGTCGAGTTCGCTGTACCGGATGGCGCTCATGACGATACCCAGCCCAAGGGCGCACGAACAGACTGCACTCATGAAGGACATAGGAGACTCCGAACTCCAGGCATAGCTGGGAATTCCCGTCATGTACCCCACACAGGCCACGGCTCCAATGGCGAACGCGATCGAGCCCAGAGCGGCGATCAGCCAAAGGCGCGTCTCGAACCACCGATGTGTATGGCGCAGCAGCAGGGCTGTTCCGCCAAGCAGCAGCACCGCCAGCGTGTTGGGAGCAGTGGCAAACCAGTTCGCCGACCCCAGATTAGCCGCAATCAGGGGTTCCAACCTGGGGCTCAGGCCAAACACCCTCTCCGCCGCGAGCGTGAGTGCCATCGCCAACGTCACCATGGCCAGCATCGACGTTAGGCGCGGCAGCCAGAAGCCGATCCCGATCAGGGCTATGCCGCAGGCCAAGAACCCTAAAGCTGACCCGGGGGCCGTGGGAACACTCGCAGGCAGAAGCCTCATGTACTCCACCCTATGAAAGCGTAGCGACAGCAGGATCGCAATCGCCAACCCGGCACACATTCCCCCGGTGACAATCAAACCCGCCCGATAAACTGGTCCCGCTCGATAGTCGCGTCTCATAGAGGACATCTACACAACCCGCGAATTCGCCTGAGCCGGGTGGCCCTGGCGGAGGCATGCAGCTTCATATCGTTCGATGGACCGGATCAGTAATAGCACAGCGTGACGGCGCCG
>JBDTPR010000366.1:0-6871 GCA_039932635.1 Candidatus Solibacter sp. | reverse complement strand
GCGCACCCCTAGCTGTATGGGCGGAACGCCGCCTATGGCTCCTGCGAGAGCGGGGCGGGCCTGCCGCGCCGCCGCCGGCGCCGGCGCGGCGCCCCCACCGCCGGAGGCCTGAGCGCCGGCGGACTGACCCATGGGTTGCGCGAAAGCGTTGGCCGTGGGTGCGGGCTGATTGAGGTAGAAGATGGCTCGCGCGTCGAGGGGCAACGCTTCCATGGCGCCGGTGACGACCACCGGTTGGGCCGCCGCTTCCTTCTTACGCGACATCTGATTGGCAGGCGCCGCAGCGTCCTTTTCCTTCTCGGCGCGGACTTCGGCGGAGGCGACGGATGCCAGGGGAGCGGCCGCCGCGGGAGGTGGCGGCGGAGCGGTTGGTGCTACAACCTTGCTGTCGGACGTCTTCATATCAGGCGCGTCCTTGAGCGCGCGCCTGGCTGAAGGCCCGTTCGTCACGCGGTCCTGCGGCTTCGCCAGGGCTTGGATTTCGGAGGGCGGCGCCGCACGCTGCATGGGCGCAGAGGGGCGAAGTTCTTCCTGCCGCATTTCGGCGACGATGACGCGGTCAGGCGGGGCATGCCGGTTGCCCAGCCAGACTGACACGATGGCGATACCCGCTATGCTCGCGGTCACCATGCCGGCGACCATGGGTTGGCGAAGCCATTGCCAAAATGCCACGAGGCCGGAGGGCGGCCGATCGAGCGCGGCCAGCAATTCGACCCGCGCCGACGGATCGCGCAGCACGTCGCGCAACGCCTGTTCGTGGGCCAGGGCATCGAACAACTCCTGATCTTCCAGGGCGGCGGCGAACAGCGCCTGCTGCTCCTCGGGAGTGAGGATGCCGGCCGCGTAGCCGCCCAATAGTTTCCTGATCTCTTCGGGCCTCATGACGCAGGCGGCTCCCAAGTTCCGCCCATAGCTTCCAATAAATTCTTGCGACAGCGATGATCCCAGGTATAGATCGTATTGATGGCCGCCGCGCCCATGATCTTCTGAATCTCCGGAAACGTTTTGCCCTGCAGTTTCAGCTTGAGGAGTTCGCGGCAGCGGTCGCCGAGGCCGCTCATGGCTTTTGTAAGCCGCTCCACCATTTGTTTGCGCTCCACGAAGTCCAATGGATTGGCGTCGAGATCGGGCAGTTGGATGTCGGAGATCGACACCTGCGTGTACTCGCCGCGACGCACGGATTTTCGCCTCTGGCTCATGATTTTAAAGCGCACAATCTGCAGTGAGAGGGGCAGGAGATCTTCCACCCTGTCCAGGTGAGCGTATTTTTCGTGCAGCAGCAGGAGCACCTCCTGGGCCAGATCGTCCGCGGCGTCCCTCGATAGATGAGATGCCGCGAAGAGCACGATCCTTTCACGCAGCTTGGCCAGAACCTGTTCGCGCTCCACTTTCAAACGCATGATAGCAAGGGTGTGCGAAGCATGGCGCGGTCAAAAGTTGAGGTTGGGACCGAAGTCTGGCTTTAGTCCCGCGCGAATCAAGGCCGTCCACTCCTGCAGTTTGCCGCGATTGGTGCTCCAGAATTGGCCGCACAGATCGAGGTATTGCAGCACCGTCTCGGTCTCGCCGCGATCCAGCAGGTCTTTCGCCAGTTGCATGGCGGGACCCTGGGAACCCAGCGTGGAACTGCCCGGAGCCTTGCCCGCGGCGATCAGATATTTCCGCGCGAGGTCGAGTTTATTCTGACGCAGGGCGAGCCGGCCGAGGATGGTATTGCCCTGGTGAATGGCGTCGCCGGTCCACCAGAAAACGCCGTGATGGGCAGCGTCCAACGCCTCGTTGGCGAGCCCTTCGGCGCGCGCCCATTCGCCGGCGGCGTACGCGGCGCGAACCATGCGGGGCAACAGGGGGTTGCGGGTCATGGCGTTCTGCCCGGCCAGCACCTCCAGATGCTGCAATTCGATCAGCGGTGAAACCGGCGTACTCGCGCGCGCGTTGAGCAGCGCGGCGCGCAGGCGAATCGACAAACGGGAGGCTTCCGACCAATCTTCCGCGCGGATGGCGGCGCGGATCTGGTCCAGCATGAGGTTGAGTTCCTTCTGGTCCGGCTTCTTCTGCGCCACGGCGAGCGTTGCCGCGGCCAACAAGAGAAGCACCAGCCTGCGCATGGAAAGACTCTACTACAGATTGACCGGGACGACTTCCTGGAAGATCTCGGGCGGCAGACTCACGCCGGAGATACGCAGCCGTTCGAGCAGTTTGGGAATCACGCCGGTGGCGCGCAGCCGGCCCTGCACCTTACCGGAATCGGTGACGCCGACACGCTCGAAGGTGAAGATCTCCTGGAGGTCAACCTTCTCATCGCGCACGCCCAGCACTTCGCTGACGCTGAGCACCTTGCGGGTGCCGTCCTGCAGGCGTGAGACTTGCACCACCAGTTTTATGGCGCTGGCGAGTTGCTGCAGAATCACGCGCGTGGGAATTTCGAGGTCGGCCATCATCACCATGGTTTCGAGGCGCGAGAACGCGTCGCGGGGCGTGTTGGCGTGCACCGTGCTCATGGAGCCCTCGACGCCGGTGTTCATCGCCTGCAGCATATCGAGCGCCTCGGCGCCGCGGCACTCGCCGACGATGATGCGGTCGGGACGCATGCGCAGCGCGGTGCGCAATAGGATGCGCTGGTTAATGCCGCCCTCCTTGTTCAGGTTCGGCGGCCGCGTTTCGAACTTGATGACATGGCGCTGCTGCAGTTGCAATTCCGCCGTATCTTCGATGGTGACGATGCGCTCTTCCTCGGGGATGAAGCGCGAGAGCGCATTGAGCATGGTGGTTTTGCCGGAACCGGTGCCGCCCGAAATCAGCACCGTCACCTTGCATTGCACGCAGGCCGAAAGGAAGCGCACGATGCCGGGCGTGAGGGTTTTGTACTGCACCATCTCGTCCTGGGTGATGACGTGGCGGCCGAAGCGGCGGATGCTCAGGCAGGGGCCGTCGAGGGCAAGGGGCGGAATGATGGCGTTGACGCGCGAGCCATCCTGGAGGCGCGCGTCCACAATGGGCTGGGCCTCGTCGATGCGGCGTCCCACCTGGGACACGATCTTTTCGATGATGTGCAACAGGTGCGCGTCGTCCTTGAAACGCACCGCCGTTTCGGAGAGCTTACCGTTGCGTTCGATGAAGACCTTGTCGAAGCGATTGACCAGAATGTCGCTGATGCTGGACTCTTTGAGCAGGGTTTCGAGGGGGCCAAGTCCGAGCACTTCGTCGAGTACTTCCTCGACGATTTTGGTCTGCTCGGCGGTGGTC
Source organism: Candidatus Solibacter sp. (assembly GCA_039932635.1). Lineage (GTDB taxonomy): Bacteria > Acidobacteriota > Terriglobia > Bryobacterales > Bryobacteraceae > Solibacter. The sequence continues at coordinate 3,625 of JBDTPR010000366.1, read as the reverse complement.
ATTGGCACGCGCTCTTCGTCGAGCAGGCGCTCCACCACGCGGCCGATTTCGGCGCGGATGCGGTCCTTGGGAATCGACGAAGCGCGCTCCAGGTTGAGGACGCCGATGAGCTTCCGGTGGATCTGCGACTTCAGTTCGAAGTAGCGGTCGGCGCCGCGCGATGCGACGGGCAAAGAGCCGCCACGTGCGGGCGGGGGGCGATTGGGTCCCAAGTGTTCTCCCTGGTAGCTCCTGTAGGGGATCTAGGCTCGATTATATCGCGGGAAACGCCGCGCACCTTTGCAGAGGCGCTAGAATCTACCCATGGAACGAATCGCGTTCGTCCTACTCACGCTCTCTATTTCGCTTGCCGCCGCCGATACAACGTACGTGCTCAAGGCGGCGCACATGTTCGACGGCAAGGCGGCGCATGTGGTCTCGCCCGGACTGGTGGTGGTGGTCAATGGGAAGATCACGGGTGCAGGCGCGAGCGCCGCAATTCCTGCTGGCGCGGAGACCATCGATCTCGGCGATGCGACTCTCCTACCCGGCTTCATCGATGCGCATACGCACATCACGGCTCCTTACGAGCGCGACTATCGGGTGCAGGAACTTGACATGTTAAAGAAGACGATTCCGGAGCGGACCTTGGAAGCTGTGGATATCGTGAAGCGCACCCTGATGGCGGGCTTCACCACGGTGCGCGATCTGGGCTCGGCGGATTTCATCGATGTGGGGCTGCGCAATGCGATCGCGGCGGGTAGAATTCCGGGGCCGCGCATGCTGGTGGCGGTGAACGCGCTCGGGGCAACGGGCGGGCATTGCGATTCGTCGGCGGGCTTCGCTCCGAATATCTTCGGGCGCGAAACCGGCATCAGCGACGGCGTTATTAATAGCGCGGACCAGGCGCGGCTGGCGGTCCGCTACAACATCAAGTACGGCGCCGATGTGATCAAGACCTGCGCCACCGGCGGCGTGCTCTCGCTGACTGACGAGGTCGATACGCCGCAGCTTACGCAGGCGGAACTCGACGCGCTGGTGGCGGAGGCGCATGCGCTGCGGCGCAAAACGGCGGCTCACGCGCATGGGGCGACGGGAGCGAAAATCGCCATCCGCGCCGGAATCGATTCGATCGAGCACGGCAGTTTCCTGGACGACGAAGCGCTCGACATGATGAAGGCGCGCGGCACCTATTTGATTCCCACCCTGATGGCTGCGGAGGGCTTGAAGGAGCGGCTGAGTGATGGCTACCTCCCGCCGGTGGTGGCTGCCAAAGCGCGGCAGGCCATGGCGGCGCTGGACGCCACGGTGCGCAAGGCGATTGCGCGGGGGGTGAAGATCGGGGTCGGCACGGATGCCGCCGTTTATCCACACGGCCGCAACGCGGAGGAGTTTCATCTGCTGGTGAATTTGGGAATGAAGCCCGCCGAATGCGCTCAAGGCCGGCACGTCGGCCGACGCGGATTTGTTGGGAATTGCGGAACGTACGGGCTCGCTGGAGACAGGTAAACTGGCCGATATCGTGGCCTGCCCGGGAAACGCCGAAGAGAACATCCGGCAGGTGGAGAAGGTGAATTTCGTGATGAAGGAAGGCGTAATCTACCGCCGGCCGGGTCAGTAGCCCGGTCTAGGGAAACACCTGAAGCGAGCCCGGCGGAAGCCGTATCAGATTTGTTAATATTGAAGAGCCCCTCGGACCGGATCCGCGCCGGTTTTCTAATATGCCGTCTGATTTATTGCTGGCTCTGCTGGTGAACCGTTCTCCCACGCAACGGTTAATTCAAAATATTCTCAACAACCCGTTCGCTGGAATCCATCAGCTTGCCTGGTTCGACTGGGCGATGCTTATCCCCTACTTCACCGTCCTGATCATCCTCTCGATCTACGGTCTACATCGTTACGAAATCATCCGTACCTATTTCAAACACAAGAAGAAACGGGTTAATGAGCCGGCGCAGCGCTACGACCAACTGCCGCCGGTCACGATCCAACTGCCGCTCTACAACGAGCGCTACGTGGTGGAGCGCCTGATCGAAGAAACCATCAAGATGGACTACCCGAAGGAATTGCTCCAAATTCAGGTCTTAGATGATTCCACGGACGACACGGCGCCATTTGCCGAGGGACTGGTAGAGCGATATCGTACGCTCGGCTACCCCATCGAGTATCACCACCGTACGAATCGCCACGGTTACAAAGCGGGCGCGCTGCAGGAAGGGCTGAAATCAGCGACAGGAGAAATGGTCGCGGTGTTCGACGCCGACTTCATTCCGCCCACCGATTTCCTGATGCGGACGGTTCACTTCTTCATCGATCCTACGGTCGGCGTGGTGCAAACGCGTTGGAGCTACCTGAATCGCGATTACAATTTCCTGACTGAAGTGGAAGGCATGCTGTTGGATGGCCACTTCATCCTGGAGCATGGCGCACGTAGCTGCGCCGGCCACTTTTTCAATTTCAACGGGACCGCCGGAATCCTCCGTGTCAAGATGATCGACGATGCGGGCGGATGGCAGCACGATACGCTCACCGAGGATTCCGACTTGAGCTACCGGGCGCAGTTGAAGGGCTGGAAATTCATGTACCTTCCGGGCCTGGATTGCCCGTCGGAACTGCCCGTGGAAATGCACGGTTTCCAGGTGCAGCAATCGCGCTGGGCGAAGGGTCTCACGCAGGTGGCGATGAAGCTGCTGCCTTCCATTTTGAAGGCGCCGATTCCCAAACGCGTCAAAATGGAAGCCTTCATGCACCTGACCCCAAACATCACGTATCCGCTGATGATTATCGTGTCGGCGTTGATGCTTCCGGTGATGATCGTGCGGTTCTACATGGGCATATGGCAGATGATGTTCCTGGATCTGCCGCTGATTGTGGCGTCGTTCTGGTCGCTTTCGCTGTTCTACGTAGTGGCGCAGCGCGAGCTCTATCCCAAGAATTGGAAGCGATCGATCTTCATGCTGCCGATGCTGATGGCGGTGGGCGTAGGGCTGACGATCATCAATACCCGCGCGGTGTTGGAAGCGCTTTTCGGAGTGGAGACGAGTTTCGTGCGCACGCCGAAGTTCGCCATTGGCGGCGCACAGATGAAGCTCGAGAACAAGCAGTACCGGGCACGCAGCGGCTGGCTGCCTTACCTGGAAATCGCCTTCGGCACGTACTTTCTGGGCATGATCGTCTTCGCCATCACGACCTTCAATTTCCTCTCGATTCCGTTCCTGTCGCTGTTCGTGTTCGGCTACTACTGGGCAGGTTTCACGACCCTCTACCAGGAACACCAGAAGCGGCTCCAATGGCTGCAGGCGCGCAATCTAGAACTGGCGCGCCAGGCTTAATCGAGCTTACGTACGACTGTCTTATGTCCGACTAATGACGCGGCCATCGCGCATCTGCACGATGGAATCGCCGTAAGCGGCGGCCTCCGGATTGTGGGTGATCATCAGGATCGTCTGGCCCAGGCGGCGATTGAGATCGCGCAGCACTTCCAGCACCGCCTGGGAATTCTCGGTGTCGAGGTTGCCGGTAGGCTCATCGGCCAGCAAAATCGCGGGATGATTCACGATGGCGCGGGCAATGGCGACGCGCTGCTGTTCACCGCCGGAAAGTTCGTTCGGCTTGTGATCCAGGCGTTCGCCGATGCCCAACAGCC
>JBDTPR010000365.1:0-6891 GCA_039932635.1 Candidatus Solibacter sp. | reverse complement strand
GATGTCGTGATCGTGCTCTTTTCGCGCAATTCCATGCCTTCGCGCTGGGCGCGCGCGCAGTGGGAGGACGCGCTGGTCAAGGAACCTGAGGCCGAAGGAGTGCGCATCGCATTTCTCAAGTGCGACGATTGCAGCCCGCCCAAGGTGCTCACGCCGATGTTCGAGGCATCGCGTCTGCGCGAGGTGAAGCGCTGGGTGCGACGCAGCGAACCGAGCGAGCCCGCCGCGCCCGAGCATTCGGCCGATCTCGAGGTGCTGGGCATCGGCCTGGCCGATCGTCCGGGCATGGAGACGGTGGAGCAGATCGCACTGGCGCGCGAATTCGGCCGCGTCTATCGCGGCGATTTCGACGCCGTACTGCACGTGGATTGCACCAGCGGCACGCTGGCCGATATGGCCGGCGATCTGGCGTGGCAGGTGGGCCTGAAGCTCGACGGCGAACTGACTGCGAATCTGGAGCACCTGCGCTTATTCTGCGAGGCACGGCGGTTTCTGATCGTGCTGGAGGGCGCGGAGCCCGCCGACCTCGTCTTCGGCGGCCGCTGCTCCACGCTGGTGTCGCAGGAAAGGGGCGAACCGTCGCGCGACATGCTGCGAATATTGGCGCGCGAATTCGATGCCGCCGAGAATTGGGGCGATGCGTGCCGCGTGGCGCGGCAGGCGCGGCGGGTGGCGCATGACCAATTTCGCCTCGCCGAGTGCTACGAGATTATGAGTCAGTGGCGAATGCTCGCCGAGGAGCACGACGACCGTCCCATTGTGGATGAGGCGAGCCGCGAACTGGTCTGGATTCTGGAGGGCTGGGGCCGGAACGGCGAAGCGCGGCAGATCGAGCAGGTTCGCGCCGCTGAGTTCGACGAGCAGCTTCCGCTTTTCTTCGACGTGTAGGGTTGAGGGAAGTCCGCCCCACAAAGCCTCAGAAGACTGGGATCACCACGCTCGACGTCACGTCGCCGATGGTGAGATCCAATTGCATGCTGCTGGTCCCCGTGCGGATATCGACGGCGTAGGTGCCAGGGATGTCGCCCGCGCGGTAGAGGTTGCGCACGGTGCCGGAGCCGGCCACCGAGATCTGCGGCCGCAGCGCCCCGGTGTACGGCAGGCCCGAAGCATCCACCACGCGGAAGACTACCGCGGCGGAGGACGTGGTACGTACGGAATCGTAGTAGTCCTGATGGAGGACTGAAATTGCTACGGGCGACACGCCCGGCACGCCGAACCAGTAAGGGATGCGCGCGACGGTGCCACTGGCGGTTCCCGTGACTAGGAGGTAGCCGGCATATTCGCCGGGCGCGAGGTCCGCCGCGTCGAGCGAGACCGGCACCTGCTGCGCCGCACCCGGGTCGAGCGCTACGGAAGCGGCGCCAATCGAAGGCGCGGGTGCGTTGCCCGTGGGAACGAGTTGGAAGGTATAAGTTTCGGAAGCCGCACTCACGTTGGTCAAGGATAGCTGCACCGTGTTGTGGAGCGTGTCGCCGGCGCCGAAGTTGAGCGCCGTGGGGTTCGCCGCGACGGTGCCGCGGATCGCCGCTGCCAGATCCATGACGCCGGCGCCGGCCTGCGATGTGGTGGCGGTGATGCCATCGCCAGCGGTGGCGGAAGTCGCGCCGTTAATCAGCAGCGAGCGGAGTTGCGGCGCCGTCAGGCCCGGACGCGCGCCCTTGAGGACGGCCGCGGCGCCGGCCGCCAACGGACTAGAGAAACTTGTGCCGGCGGTATCGATGAAGCCGGTGGCGCTATACGATTCGCCGCTGCTGTACGAATTCTGCGCCCCGGTCACGATCTCTTCGCCAACGGCCACGAGGTCCGGCTTGAGCGCGCTGCCCACGCTCGGGCCGCGGCTGGAAAAGTCGCTGATATCGGTGCGCGCGGCGAAGCCGGTGACGCCCGAGAAATCGAGCGACACCTGCGCGCCATCGTCGGCGGCGGCGCGCGCCTTCAGTGCGGCGCCCTCGTTCTGGTTCACGAAGAGCGCGGGCAGAGTCGCCGAACCCACACTGGCGCTGTGGGTGGAAAACGTGTTGCCGGTTGCGCTGTTGTAGACGATGATCGCCGCGGCGCCGCCGCTCGCGGTATTTTCCAGCTTGTTGGCGAAGGTGCAGGTGCCGCGCAGCACCAGCACGATCTTGCTGGACACCGAGCCGGCCGGAAGCGGCGAGCAGGCCAGGGCACTCGCATCCAGGCGCGCCACGTCGAACAGCGTGCCGCCGATTGCCTGACCGGGGCCGGGGCCGTCGCCCGTGAAGGCCGCGAGGGGCGCAGCGCCATCCATGGTTACGGCGTCGCCGAGGATGCGGTCGTTGTGAATCGCGCCCATGGCGATGACATCGGGCGAACTCGCATAGTCCGCGATCGTGCCTGCGCCCGGGCCTTGGTTGCCGGCGGCCACCACCACGATCACACCCGCCAGCGCGGCGCGCGCAAGTGCCGCCTGCCCTACGTCACTGGTCGAGATATCGGCGTAGGAAGTGACGTAAGCGCCGAGGCTGAGATTGAGGACGTCCATGCCATCGGCAACGGCGTCGTCGATCGCCTTCGCGATCACGTCGGACGTGCCGCCGTTGGAATCGAGGACCTTGTAGTTGCCGACGTACGCCTTGGGTGCGACACCGCTGAGAGGACCGTAGGGCGTGCTTGCCTGGCCGCCGGCGGCCGCTACAGAGGTTCCGGTGCCGTGGCCGTTGCGATCGTTGGCGTCGGGTTCGCCGCCATCGGGCAGCAGCCTGGTGTAGTTTTTGGCGACGATCACCTTGGCATTGGTGAAGCGAGCATCGGTTGCGTAGAGGACCTTGGGAAAGCCATCGAGCGCCGGCAGGGGATCGGCGAACGCTGGATTGTTGACGTCGATGCCGGTATCGATGATGGCGATCTTGATCCCGGCGCCCGCGCTGTCCCGGCCCAGAGGCAGCAGGTTCCACGCGTCCGGCACCTTATGCAGCGGCAGCGCGTGAGCCAGCAACGGCCGCACGCGGCGGACGGTGTGCAGTTTGACCGCGCCCGGGATCTGCAGGAACTCGGCGGCGCGTTCGTCGGGGATGTTAACGATCAGGCCGTTGAATACTGTGTCGAGGCTCTCCACCACCGTACCGCCGCGAGCCGCCACAGCGGTCCGCGCCGCGACCTGCAGTTGCCGCACCGCGGTGCGATGAGCGGCCAGTACGGCGGCGCCGGTCCGGGCGCCGGGGCGCGCGGTCTGCCGCGATGCGGTCACTGCCGCCGGGTCGCCGGAAAGTTCCAAAATATATCGCCCCGGAACAACTTGGGCAAATGTTACGGCTGCGGAAAACAGTAGCACGAGGGTGGCTCTCATCTCTTCATTTCCTGTGCGGCGCCATGCCGCCGAGAGGGGATTGACGATGCGGCAGCCTGCCACCGGGCTAAATGGCTAAGTCGTTCAAAATGGTATTTGCTGTGCATCGACAGTACTCGAGTACGCAATCCTCATGCCACCGCGGCACATAAGCCTTCAGTATAGCGAGGGGAGTAGAGGGCAGCCGACGGGATAAGCGACCGCTTCCTCACGGTCGCGGCTTTGATCCGAGGGCGCGCATCCGAACGAGTAGTCTTGCGGCAACGAATCACGGCACTGGTCAGCGGCGCGATAGGAGGCGTTTGAACGCCTTGCCGATGAGCTGCCAGAGCAGGACCAGTGCGATCAGCACTCCGATCCAGAGCACGGCGTCCTCGCCCAGACCGATCAGATTGCGGCGCGTAAAAGTTCGCGTGCCGCCGCGCAGCCAAGCCGTTCGGGGGCGTGCAGCTTCGTAATCGAGCTCCACGGGAGCGCCTTCCGCAAGACCTTGCACGGAGCCGCGATCCACCAGGTCAACCGCCAGGACCGGCCCGCGGAGACCCTGCGGCACGAATTCGATGCCCACGATGTCCAGCGGCTGGTGCGCCGGCATGCCGCGCGAACGGCTGGTGCTCAAGAGCATGTCGATGCGCCTGATCGATTTCACTTTGCCTGAAGCGACACGCACATCGCCGACGGGGGCGGGCGTGGGGCGCGGAAAATCGTAGAACATCATGACCGCGATTCCGCACACGATGCACACGCCCATCGCCCAGGCGAAACCCGGCAATTTCGAGCGCCGCCACGTCCACAGCAGAATTACGATTGCCGCCACCGCGGCGAAGCCCAGTTTCAATTGCGGGCTGATTGCAGCCCGCAGACCGTCGAACGCATGCTGCCCTTCCAGACGCACGTGGGGCAGAAGGCGAATCTGCCACATGACGTCGGCGCCGGGCAGCTTCGGAATATCCTCGCGCCGCAGGTAGTGCAGCTTGACGGTCTGGCCCTTGTGAAATTCGTCGAATTTTTCGGGCTCCATGGCTACGTCGAAGAAGCTGACGCCGCCGGTCTCGGGCAGCGTGTACTCGAACGTGACCGCGGATTCCCGCGACCAGGCGTGGGTCCCGCGCAGCATGCGCACATATTCACTCTTGGAATAAACGTGGCCCGTGAGTTCCACGCCGCGCTGGTCCACATACAACGAGGCCACCACCATTGGCGCGATCAGTAGCGCCGCACCGCAGAGCAGAAGAATCCAAATGAGGGCGCGCAGCATGCGTGCTAGGAGGATAGCGCACGCCGCGCGCCGACGTTTATTACCCTGTAACCCACATGCGTTATCCTGCGGACTGATGCGCATTCCGTTGTTGCTCTCCGCCGCCCTGGCCATGTTCGTCCAGGCAGTATTCGTTCAGGCGATGCCCGCCCAGGCCAATCTGGATTTTCTGAACCACAATCGCTCCGTGTTCGACGCTCACAATTGCTATCCCTACAAGGGCAATTTCAAGGACCGCATCGATCGCGCGTTGGCCGCGGCACTGGTCACCGGCTACCCGATCGGCATCGAGCAGGATCTGGGTTGGGCAATCGACCCAGCCACCGGCAAGGGCCGCCCCGTAGTCACTCACGATGCCAAGACGACGGGCGCGGAACCCGCGTTGCGCGACCATTTTTTCGAACGCGTGCGCCCCATCATCGAGAAGGCGCTGGCCGATAACGATCGCGCGCGATGGCCCCTGATTGTGGTGCATTTCGATTTCAAGAGCGTGCAGCCCGAGTTGCTGCATGCCGTGTGGGACCTGCTGGGCGAATATCAGGCGTGGATCACCACCGCGGCGCAGACTGCCGATCCGCGCCAACTCGCGCCCTTCGAGGCCAAACCGCTGCTGGTGCTCACGGAAGATGCGGATGCGCAGGAGGAGGTCTTCTTCAATCAGGTAACGGTGGGCCAGAAACTGCGGCTCTTCGGTTCCGCGCATACCAAAGCGATCCCCGCGAATCCCAAGGAACCGCACGACCATCTGCTCGCCACGCTGCCTCCGGACCAACTGCTGACCACGCCCCCAACCAACTACCGGCGCTGGTGGAATAACTCGTGGTACGAAGTGGAGGAGGGGGGCTATCGGAAGGCCGGGGACTGGACCGCCGCGGACGACAAACGCCTTCGCGCGCTGGTGGATTACGCGCATAAGCTAGGCTACTGGATCCGCTTCTACACGCTGGATGGCTTCGTAGAGGGCGAAGACAGGGGCTGGGGAAACGGCTATAACTTCGGCAGCCACGAAGCCGTGTTGGCGCGCTGGAAGGCGGCGATTGCGGCCGGTGTGAACCTGATAGCGACCGACCAGTACGAGGAATTCGCCAAAGTGATCCGCTAGCGGGCGGTATTATGAGGGAATGCGCCGCGCCCTCTGTCTCTGGGTACTTCTCCCCGCCGCGGCGCTGGGCTGCCAGTGTCAGTTGACCCTGCCGGTGTGCAGCCAGGTGGCGGCGAACGACTATGTCTTCGTCGGCACGGTGGAGAAGATCGAACCCACTTTTCTCGACTCCTGGAACGCTGGTCAGCGGGAAGCGCTCGATCTGCTCAATTCGGAATCGGCGCGGGCGATCGCCGACGGCTCGCCCGCGGCCTTCGCCAAACTTCGCGACGCTTATCTGAAGGTGTTTCCCGATCTTCCCGAGGCGCACAAGAAGCGGATTTCGGCGGCCACCTCGCCGGACCAACTGGCGGAGCTGTTCTACTGGATTCTCGATCACGGCAAGCGCGTCCGCCTGAGGGTGCGCACCATGTTCCGCGGTGATGAGAAGGACAAGGACGATGACGAGGACCACTCCAAATTCATCGAGCTATGGACCGCGTTCGGCGATTGCGGCATCAATTTCCAAAAGGGTGAGACCTACCTGGTGTATGCCGACGACGATGAGGAGACGCGCGTCATCGCCACCGGCAGTTGCACCCGCACCAAGCGCCTGACCGACGCCGGCGACGACTTGGCGTACCTATATTTCTACAAGAATTCGCCCGACGTGTCCGGCCGGCTCGAAGGCTTCGTCACCGCCGATCTGCTTTTCCAGCGCAATTACGACACCGCGCACTACACAGGGCAGATCGACGCGCCGGTGGCGGCAACACTGGAGTTAAAGGCGCCCACCGGGCCGCGCTATGCGGTGTCCGACGCGAACGGGCGTTTCGTGTTCGATGGCCTGCCGGCGGGAGACTTCGCCCTGACCGCCTTCGCTCCCGGCTACCCGGCGGAAACTCGGCAACTGGCGCCGGCGAAGACGGTACGCCTGCCGAAGGGCGCCTGCGGGATGGAGATTCTGGTGGCTCCGCCGGCGTCTCAGTCTAAATAGTCGGCCAGTTCGTGTGTTAATGCACTCCTCTTTGACTAGTTTCAACACGGTTTATTCCCGTGAGGTGCGTTATCGTATGCGGTAGATGCCTGAAGGCTATATTCGCGCGCGAGGCTTGACCAAGACTTACCGGTCGGGGGACAGCGACCTGATTGTCTTCGCCGATCTCGATTTGGACGTGGAGCGCGGCGAAATGCTGGCGCTGGTGGGGGAATCGGGCGCGGGCAAGTCAACTTTGTTGCATC
>JBDTPR010000364.1:0-6893 GCA_039932635.1 Candidatus Solibacter sp. | reverse complement strand
CGCTCCCTTACGGTCGCGGCTCTGACTGGGGCTCGCGGTGCGATAGGGGCTCGTGGTGCGATCGGCGCGAGCGCCCCTACAGCACTACGCGGTCGTCGCCTTCCCGGCGAGTCAGCTTTTCGCGATCCAGATACTCAAGCAAGGGGATGGCGTACTTGCGCGAAATATTGGTCCAGTCTTTGAATTCGGGGACTTTGAACCGCTCTCCTTTATGCTCGGCTAACAGCTCCTTGAGCCTGGCGATCGCGGAGTGGTGGAAGACCAAATCATCGGTGATCCGTGACAGCTTTTTCTCGCGAATGAGTATCTGAAGAATACTGCGTGCTCTCGCGGGTTCCACTCCGGAAGCGGCGAGGACTTCGGGCAGTGCGGGCACTGCGAGGCCGGCCGCTTCGAAGGCTTGCTCGATCTTCAAGCGCGCCTGTTCCTCGTCTTCCTTGAGCACCACTTTGTGACTGCGCAAGCGGACGATCTCACCCTCGGAGACGATATCCCTGGCGGATTCGAGGACGGCATCGAAAACGAAGGCCGGCGCTTTTCGGCGCAATTCCTGGCGCGCCATGCCGGGTATGAGCGGCGACTTGCGGTGGAACTCGCGGAGTGCGGCGCCGATGCGCTCGCGGTCCGCTTGCATCCACGCGCTGTCCACGTACCAGGGCTGGGGTTGCCCGATCAGGGTGAGCGGCGCCTGCGCCGCGGCCTTCACGATCTCACGTTCGCCGAGCGCGGTGCGGGCGATCAGGCCCGCGATGCCGAGACCGAAAGGCGCCTCGCGCACGAGGAGTGCGATGCGCGCGGCAGTATCGCCGGAGTGCAGCGTCTCGAGTCGGGCCTTCGGCGCGTCACCCTTGCGATAACGTACGGCGCCGGTATCGATCACGACGCCGCCTCCGATGGTGACGACGGGTGAGAACATGCGGATGATGAAGCCGTCGCCGGGCAGCAGCAGCGCGGGTTGGCGAAGGATCAGGCGCACGTAGGCGGTGGTGCCGGGGCGCATGGCGGCGGTGGTCTCGAGCATGCGGACCTCGGCCTCGATTTCCGCCGTGCCGGAATGAAAGTGCACGGGGGCGCGGTGCTTGAGGGGCTTGGCGGAGGCGAGCAGATCGAGGCGGCAATCGATTTGGGTGACGGCCTGGAAGCGGCCCGGCTCGCTGAGCACGTCGCCGCGCGTGAGTTCGGAAGGCTCGATATCGGCGAGGTTGACGGCGGTGCGCTGTCCGGCGCGGGCGCGTCCGGCGGTGCTGCCGTGAACCTGCACTCCGCGCACACGCAGGCGGCGTCCGGCGGGGTAGACCTCGACATCCTGCTCTTTGGCGACGGAGCCCGAAATCAGCGTGCCCGTGGCGACGGTGCCGAAGCCCTTCACGGTGAAAACGCGGTCGATTGGGAGGCGGAAGTAGCCGGTGGAATTCTTCTCGCCGACGGTGGAGGCTGAGGCGGCGAGTTCGGCGCGCAGGTGGTCGAGGCCCGCGCCAGTGACGGAGCTTACGGGCACGATGGGCGCGCCTTGCAGGAAAGAGCCGGCCGCCAGCTCTTCCACCTCGAGGCGGACGAGACCGAGGATGTCTTCGTCCACGAGGTCGGACTTGGTGAGCGCGATGATGCCGCGGCGGATGCCGAGGAGGCGGCAGATGTCGAAATGCTCGCGGGTCTGGGGCTTGATCGATTCGTCTGCGGCGATGACGAAGAGCAGCAGGTCGATGCCGCCGACGCCGGCGAGCATGTTCTTGATGAAGCGCTCGTGGCCGGGGACATCGACGAAACCGAGGGCGATATCGCCGGGCAGTGCGAGGTGGGCGAAGCCGAGATCGATGGTGATGCCGCGGCGCTTTTCCTCTTCCAGACGGTCGGCGTCGATTCCGGTGAGCGCTTTGACAAGCGCGGTTTTGCCGTGATCGATGTGGCCGGCCGTGCCGACGATGATGTTCTTCATGGGCTTGTTACAGTGTAGAAGTGCTGCCCTGGCTTCTGCTAGCCCTGGTTACGGGCTCGCTGGTCTACTGTGTCCTAACCATCATCGCCGCCGTGCGCTACCGGGCTGTGAGGCCCGCGCCCTTGCGCGTCGCGGCGCCGATCAGCGTGTTGAAACCGCTGGCCGGAATCGACGACGGGCTGGAAGCCAATCTGCGAACTTTCTTCGAGCAGGATTACGCGGACTTCGAAATTCTCTTCGCGGTGCGCAACCCTGAGGATCCGGCGATTGGCGTGGTGGAGCGGCTGCGTGCGGAGTATCCCGCGGTGCCCTCGCAGTTGATGGTGACGGGCGAGCCGCCTTATGCGAATGCCAAAGTTTACAGCCTGGATCGCATGCTGAAAGCGGCGCGATACGACCTGCTGGTGATGGCGGACAGCGACATTCGGGTGACGCGCGGCATGCTGTCGGCGATCGCGGCGGAGTTTCAGGATGCGGCGCTAGGCCTGGCGACGTGCCCCTATCGCGCGGTGCCGGGTCGGAGTTTTTGGAACACGCTGGAAGCGGTGGGGTTGAATACGGAGTTCATCGGCGGCGTGCTGGTGGCACGGATGCTCGATGGGATGAAGTTCGCGCTGGGGCCGACGATTGCGGCGCGGCGGGCGACCCTGGAAGGCATCGGCGGGTTCGACGCGGTGAAGGATTTCCTCGCGGAAGATTTCGTGATGGGCCATCTGGCGGCGGCGCGCGGCGACGGCGTGATTCTCTCCTCGTATGTGATTGAGCATCGCATTGGGGCCCAGACTCTGGGAGCGAATCTGCGGCACCGGTTGCGATGGAATCGGAGCACGCGGCGCTCGCGTCCGGCGGGTTATGTGGGGCAGTTGTTCACGAATCCCTTACCGCTGGCATTGATGCTGTGGGCATCGCGGCCGGAGTGGTGGGCCGTGGCGGCGGCGACGCTGTTGCTACGCGCGGCGGCGGGCGTGGCGACCGCCGGCTACGTGCTGCGCGATCCATTGACGGCGCGGTTGTTTTGGTTGGTGCCGGTGCAGGATGTGCTGAGCTTCCTGATGTGGTTGGCGGGCTTCTTCGGGAATACGATTCTCTGGCGCGGCCGGAAGTATTATTTGCAGGCCGACGGGCGCTTCGTATTGGTGCGCTAGAGGTAGGAGAGCCACCAATCGTTGCGGCGCTGCTTGAGGCGCGAGAACCATAGGCAGGCGGGATAGAGCGCGATCACAACCGCGGCCCACACCAGGTAGACCGTCCACAGCGGATAGCCGAAATCGGGTGGGTAGGTCTTCGGGTCCGCCCCTAAGGCCAGGGGACGTAGCAGGAAATCCACGCGGCCATAGCGCAGATACGTGAGTACAAAAAGTGTGGCGTGGAGCAGGGCGAAGTGCGCCAGGAAATAGAAGAGCGGCACCTTGCCGTAGACCAGGAGAGGATTGGTGCGGCTGAACGTGCGGCGGTCGAAGACCGCGAGCACGAGGAGCGCGGGACCCAGCGTCATCAGGACGAAATCGAGCGAGGGCGGATACTTGCTGACGCGCAGGAAGGAGAGTATCGATGTGCCGTTCCAGGGACTGGGGTCGCCGTAGATATTGACGGCGCGAATCACGATGAAGGCGAGAGTCAGCGCGGTGCCGATGCGGAGCATCCAGCGCCGCCGCTCGGGAGGATCGAGCTGCAGGATGGGGCCGAAGCAGTAGCCCGCGGCCATGACGGCGAACCAGGGCACCAGGGGATATGCGACCACCACGGGAGTGCCCGCGATCTTAAACAGGCCTTGTTGGTGGAGGAAGTTCCAGAGCGGGGCAGCGGCGCCAAAAGTGGCGGCACGGATCGGGTCGGCGAGATTGTGGAGGGCGATCACGGCGACGCTGAAGATGGCGAGCGGGCGGATAGGAAGGTGGACGAGGAAGCCGAGGACGACCATGCTCCAGCCGATCGCCCAGAGAATCGAGAGGAACACGAGGCCTTGGGTGAGGCTGAGGTTCATGAGGAGGCGGAGTGCGGTGAGTTCGAGCAGGACCAGCCAGAGTCCGCGTTTCCAGAGGAAGTTTGAGAGCTCGGATGTTGTGCGACCGGGGCGCAGCCAAAGGTAAGCGCCGAGTCCGGCGGTGAACATGAAGACGGGCGCGCAGAAGTGCGTGATCCAGCGGGTGAAGAAGAGGGCGGCGGTGGTGCGGGTGAGATCGTCAGGCTGGAATTTCGTGGCGTATTGATGGAAGTAATCGCGCACATGGTCGAGAGCCATGATGATCATGATGAGGCCGCGCAGGGCGTCGACCGAGGGTACGCGGGCTTTGGGCATTGGGGATAGTTTATCCGGTCAGGGTGTCGCTGGGTGCACCGACTGAAGTCTGCCGCACAATTCCTAGCCTCCCGCGATGGCGCCTACCAATAAGAGCGGCTCCGCTCCCTTGGCTATGGCTTCGGGGAGCGGAGTGTCGGGGCTTTCGTGCGACCAATCTTCGCCGCAGGCGAAGAAGCGGACGAACGGGCGGCGAACCTTCGTCTGGTGGTCTCGCAGCGTGCCTTGTAGCATTGGGTAACGCGCTTCAAGTGCGTCCAAGACGTTGGCGATGGTGATTGGCCCTGTGAATTCGAGCTGGACTTCGCTCTCCGTCTTGGCGAGATTCCGCAGATGCGCGGGCAGCACGACGCGAATCATGGGAGTGTCTGGACTTCTACGGAGACTACGGCCGGGAGATCGCGCACGATGGCGTCCCAGGTGTCGCCGCCATCGGGCGAGCAGTAGACCTGGCCGCCGGTGGTGCCGAAGTAGACGCCGCAGGAATCGAGCTGATCGACCGCCATGGCATCGCGCAGTACGTTGACGTAGCAATCGCTCTGCGGCAGGCCTTTGGTGAGGGCTTCCCACTCGTTGCCGCCATTGCGACTACGGTAGACGCGCAGCTTGCCATCGGGCGGATAGTGCTCCGAGTCGCTCTTGATGGGCACCACGTAGATGGTCTCGGGTTCGTGCGCGTGGACGTCGATGACGAAGCCGAAATCGGTGGGCAGATTGCCGGAGACTTCGTGCCAGGAATCGCCCGCATTGTCGCTGCGCATGACGTCCCAGTGTTTCTGCATGAAGAGGACGTTGGGGCGCGAGGGGTGCATCGCAATACGGTGGACGCAGTGTCCGATTTCGGCCGCGGGATCGGGCATGAATGGGGAGATGAGACCCTTGGTGATGGGACGCCAGGTCTGGCCGCCGTCGTCGGTGCGGAAGGCTCCGGCGGCGGAGATGGCGACGAAGATGCGATCGGGATTCCCAGGGTCCAGCAGGATGGTGTGCAGGCACATGCCGCCGGCGCCGGGTTGCCAGTGAGCGCCGGTGCCATGGCCGCGCAGGCCGCGGAGTTCCGCCCAATTCTGGCCGCCATCGGTGGTCTTGAAAATGGCCGCGTCCTCCACTCCGGCGTAGACCGTGTCGGGATCGGTGAGCGAGGGCTCGAGATGCCAGACACGTTTGAATTCCCAGGGGTGCGGAGTGCCGTCGTACCACTGATGTGTGCCGACTTCGCCTTCGTACGCGAACTTGTTGCCGACCGGTTCCCAGGTCTTGCCGCCATCGCTGGAGCGCTGCATGAGTTGGCCGAACCAGCCGCTGGATTGCGATGCGTAGATTCGGTTGGGGTCCACGGGGGACCCCTTCAGGTGATACATTTCCCAGCCGCCGAAGTGCGGCCCGGCGACATCCCATTTCTCGCGCTTGGCGTCGGAAGTGAGAATGAACGCGCCTTTTCGAGTGCCTACCAGGACACGGACTCCACTCACTTTTTGGCTCCTTCGCAGTTGATCATCCACGGAATGCCGAAGCGGTCTACGGTCATGCCGAAGCGGACGGCCCAGAACGTCTGCTGGATCGGCATGCCGATCTTGCCGCCTTCGGAGAGTGCGGCGAAAATGCGCTCGGCCTCGGCGGGGTCTTCGATCTGCAGACTGACGGAGAAGCCCTGCGGCGCCTTGAAACGATCCGGCGGAGCATCGGAGCCCATCAGGACGCTGTCGCCGGCCTTGAGGGTGATGTGCATCACCTTATCCTGCCAGTCCGGCGGGACGTGGGCGGCGGCCGGAGTATCGGCATGTTTGAACATGGCGACGATCTGGCCGTTGAGGCACTGCGCGTAAAATTTGAAGGCCTCTTCGGCCTGGCCGCTAAAGACTAAGTAGGTGTTGAGTGTCATGGTGTTCTCCTTGATTACTGACTCTGATGTTCGCTAATGGTCTTGATATTAGCGAGGCCCGCGCTGAAATCTTTGCCCAGCATTTTATCCATGCTGATGAAGGCGCACATGATTTTTCCGAGGAACGTGTTCGGACCGAATACGGCCCAGGTTACGTGCGTAGCGCCACCCCGCGGCGCCAGAGTGAACTGCGCGGTGTTGTGGGCCGGAAAGGGCTTGAGGAAACTGAGATCGATGGTGACCTGGGAGACAGGCTTGGCATCGACGATCTCCATGCGGCCTTCGCCGGCCTTGGAGTTGCCGGCCCACTGATAGACCGCGCCGGGGCCGCTCGGGGCGCCGGTGAAGGTCTTCTTCATGGCGGGATCGAGCTTCTCGTAGGGCGACCATTCCCGCCAATTATGGAAGTCGTTAATGAGAGGAAAGATTTGCTCCGGCGGCGCCTGCACGGCGACGGAACGTTCCACCCGGAAACTGTTGGGGCGAGTGGCGGCGAACAGTAGGAATGCGCCGATCAGAATAGCGAGCGTGATGGCAACCGTAATCAGCATGGGTTTGTCCTTGGCCGCGATTTAGTCCGCAGGCAGATTGGGAATTTCAATAACCGGACGGATTTCGACGGTACCGAAACGGGCGGCCGGCACGCGGCCGGCAATGGAGATGGCTTCGTCGAGGTTGGGGGCGGTTACCAGGAAATAGCCGCCGAGGTACTCGCGGGTCTCGGCGAAGGGGCCGTCGGTGACGAGCCGCTTGCCTTCGCGGACGCGCACGCTGGT
>JBDTPR010000363.1:0-6904 GCA_039932635.1 Candidatus Solibacter sp. | reverse complement strand
AGCGAAGTGGTCCGCGATATCAATCGCCGGATTGTGCTCAATCTGGTTCGCACGCGCCAGCCGATTTCGCGCGCCGACCTGGCCCGAGCCTCGGGCTTGCAGCGCAGCACGATATCGCTGATCGTCGAGCAATTGATTGAAGAGCACTGGGTGCTGGAAGGGCCGCTGGGACGCCTGCCGCGCGGTCGCCGCCCCACCTTCCTCGGCTTGAATGACGACCGCGTCATCATCGGCGTGGACATACGTCCCACGCAAACCACGGTGGCGCTGGCCGACGCCAATGGCAAGTTCATGTCGCAGGAAGTCATGGGCACGCCGAGCGATCCGCAGTTGGCGCTCAAGCGCCTGATCCAGTCGATCAAGCGGGTGAAGGACGGGTGTCACGGCAAGATGATCGAAGGCGTGGGCATCAGTCTGCCCGGCCGCTTCGACCATTCGGTGAACCGCCTGGTATTCGCGCCCAACCTGAAATGGCCCGATTTCGATATCCGAAATCCGATTGTCGAGGCGACCGGATTGGACGTGGAATTGGAGAATGCCGCCAATGCCTGCGTGCTGGCCGAGGTCTGGTTCGACCGCGTGCACTCGTGCCGCAACCTGGTGGTGATCACCGTATCGGAAGGCATCGGCACGGGGATTCTGGCCAACGGGGCGCTGGTGCAGGGGCTGAATGGAATGGCCGGCGAGTTCGGCCACGTACCCGTGGATCCTTCGGGTCCGCTGTGTGGCTGCGGCAGCCGCGGTTGCTGGGAGGTGTTTGCCTCTAACCGCGCGGCCCTGCGTTATTACGCCGAAACCGGTGGGGAGGAGGGCGGCGTGACGTTCCCCATTCTTTTGTCCCGCGCCGATGAGGGCGACTCGCACGCGGCCAAAGCTCTGGAGCGGATGGCGCAGTATCTGGGGCGCGGCATGCGCATGATTGTCGCCGGACTGGCGCCCGAGCGCATCGTTGTGGTGGGCGACCTAACGCATTCGTGGCAGCGCTTCGGCAGCATTATCGAAGCGGAGATTCAGGCGCAGGTTCTGGCCGGCGGACGCGCGCCCGCGCTGGTTCCGGCATTTGAAGACGGCATGGCGCGATTGCGCGGTACCGTGGCGCTGGTTCTGCAAAAGCACTTCAGCGTTTAAATCCGCAGAGCGCGTGCAACATCGTGCCGCCGAAGAGCGCGTAGAGACCGAAGTGGCTCCACGGCGTGGCAGCGAGCAGTCCGCGCGCGGGTTCTACGAAGAATGCGCGGACGAGCAACGGGACCGCCATCGCGAGCAGTACGGATCCCGCGGCTTGCACGTGCCGCCGCCACCCATCGAATGTCCGCCAGTAGATCCCCAGCATGAGGTGGAGCAATCCTGCCGACAGAATGTAGATGTGGCGCGAGCGGTAAAGCAGGCGCACGCTGTCGCTCATCGTGACCAGCGGCGGCGAGTGGTGACGCATCAGTTGGCCGGTGATCAGGAACGCGACCACCGTAACCCAGCCGAGGATGAAATGGAGCCTGCGCACCTCTCCTCCGAAGGCGACCATCATAGCAGGAGAGAATTTCGGTAGGCTGGGCCTTCAATTCATGACGTCCATGAATTATAGTTGTAGTCCACAACTATATGTCTGCCGCTCCCAAGGTCGAGCCCTACAGGAATGCCGCATTGCCCGCTGCCAGGCGGATGAAAGATCTCCTCTCACGGATGACCTTGGAAGAGAAGGCCGCGCAGATGGTCTGCGTCTGGCAACAGAAGGCGGAAACGCTGGTTGACGCCGATGGCAACTTCGACCCCGGGAAGGCCAAGCTTGCTTTCAGATCGCGGCGCGGACTCGGGCAAGTGGGGCGGCCGAGCGACGCCGGCAAGGGCAAGGACGCGCGCGGCATGGCGGAGTTGACCAACGCCATCCAGAAATTTTTCGTGGAGAACAGCCGGTTGGGCATTCCGGTGATCTTCCATGAAGAGTGCCTGCACGGGCACGCTGCCATGGGCGGCACGAGTTTCCCGCAGCCCATCGCACTGGGCGCGACGTTCGATCCGGAGCTGGTGGAATCGCTGTTCGCGATGACTGCGCTGGAGGCGCGTTCGCGCGGTACGCACCAGGCACTGACGCCGGTGGTGGATGTGGCGCGCGAGCCACGCTGGGGACGCGTGGAAGAGACGTATGGCGAGGATCCATACCTAGTATCGCGCCTGGGAATCGCGGCGGTGCGCGGCTTCCAGGGAGATGCGACGTTCAAGAACAAGACGCGGGTGATCGCCACCTTGAAGCACTTCGCCGCGCATGGACAGCCCGAGGGCGGTCTGAATTGCGCGCCCGCGAACGTGTCCATGCGGGTGCTGCGCGAGACCTTCCTCTACCCGTTCCACGAGGCGCTGAAGCATGGCGGCGCAATCAGCGTGATGGCGTCGTACAACGAAATCGATGGCGTGCCATCGCATGCCAGCCAGTGGCTGCTGCGGGACGTGCTGCGCAAGGAGTGGGGCTTCAAGGGCTTTGTTGTCTCCGACTACTATGCCATTTACGAACTGAGTTACCGGCCGGAATCGCACGGGCATTTTGTGGCACGCGACAAGAAAGAAGCTTGCGTGCTCGCGATACAGGCGGGCGTAAATATCGAACTGCCCGAGCCCGACTGCTACTTGCACCTGGCGGAACTGGTGCGCAAGGGCGTCCTGCAGGAGCGCCAGCTGGACGAACTGGTAGCGCCCATGCTGCTCTGGAAATTCCAGCTTGGCTTGTTCGACGATCCGTATGTGGATCCCGAGGAGGCCGATCGCGTGGTGGGCTGCGAGGCGCACTCGCAGTTGGCCCTACAGGCTGCGCGCCAGAGCATCACGCTGCTGAAGAACGAGGGCGGCCTGCTACCCCTGGATGCGGCGAAGCTCAAGACCATCGCCGTGATCGGTCCCAATGCGAATCGCACGCTCCTGGGCGGCTATAGCGGCGTGCCAAAGCATGAAATCACAGTGCTCGATGGCATTAGGGCGCGCGCCGGGAAGCACGTCAAGGTGGTCTACAGCGAGGGCTGCAAGATCACCGTCGGCGGCTCATGGCAGCAGGACGAAGTCACGGCCAGCGATGCCGCCGAGGACCGCAGGCAGATTGCCGAGGCGGTGAAGGTGGCGCGGCGCGCGGACGTCATCGTGCTGGCGATCGGCGGCAACGAGCAGACCTCGCGCGAGGCGTGGTCGCCCAAGCATCTCGGCGATTGCGCGAACCTCGACATGGTGGGCCGCCAGGACGAGTTGGTGCGCGCGATGCTCGCGACCGGCAAGCCCGTCGTGGCGGTGCTGTTCAATGGCCGTCCGCTCTCCATCAACTATGTAAGCGGCAACGTGCCCGCGATTCTCGAGTGCTGGTACCTGGGGCAGGAATGTGGACACGCCGTGGCTGAAGTTCTCTTCGGCGATTTCAATCCGAGCGGCAAGTTGCCCATCTCTATCCCGCGGTCCGCCGGCCACCTGCCGGCATACTACAATCACAAGCCCTCGTCGCGGCGGGGCTACCTTTTCGACGATGTTTCGCCGCTCTACGCGTTTGGGTTCGGACTCAGTTACACGCAGTTCGCAATCGACAACGTGCGTCTCGCGAAAGCGAAGATGCGGCGCGACGCGAGCACCACTGTGTCAGCGGAAATTCGCAATACCGGCACTCGCGCAGGCAGCGAAGTGATACAGCTCTACGTGCACGATCGCATCAGTTCGGCCACACGGCCAGTGAAAGAGCTGAAGGCATTCCGCCGTGTCACGCTCTATCCGGATGAAGCGCGGACAGTTACGTTCGACCTCGGGGCGGAGCAACTGGGCTTCTACGACATTCACATGAAGTACACCGTGGAACCCGGCGAATTCGAAATCCTGGTGGGAAATTCTTCGCGCGACGAAGATCTTCAGAAGACTGTCCTCACGGTGGTATAGACCATGCCAGACCCAGTGCAGAAATTATCGTTCGGCGAGAAAGCTGGCTACAGCTTGGGCGACGCCGCCGCCAATTTTGTATTCCAGTCGATGATCCTGTTCCAGCTCAATTTCTATACCGATTCGCTGGGGATCACCGCCGCAGCAGCCGGCACGCTGTTGCTGGTTGGGCGCCTGTGGGACGCGTTCTTCGATCCCATGATGGGCGTGCTCGCCGACCGCACCAGCACGCGGTGGGGAAAGTTCCGCCCGTGGGTCCTGTGGACCGCGGTGCCGTGGTCCATCGCGATGGTGCTGGCTTACACCAACCCCGGACTCGGCATGACCGGCAATCTGGTGTGGGCGTGCCTCACCAATGTTCTGTTGATGACGCTGTACTCCGCCAACAACACGCCGTACTCGGCGATGAGCGGCGTGATGACGGGCGATGTCAACGAGCGTACCAGCCTTTCATCGTTCCGCTTCGTGGCGGCGATGATCGCGCAGTTGATTGTGGGCGGCTTCACGCTGCCGCTGGTGGCTAAACTCGGACAGGGCAACACTGCCAAGGGCTGGCAGATGACGATGGCGCTGTGGGCGCTGATCTGCCTGCTGCTGTTCGCCATCACCTTCGCAACCACCCGCGAGCGCATCCTGCCGGACCCCAAGCAGAAGTCCGATCCCAAGCGGGATTTCGGAGCGCTGCTCAAAAACGGGCCGTGGATCGCGATGTTTATTCTCACCCTGGCGCACTTCGCGATGCTGGCGATGCGCGGCGGCACGCTGTTTTACTACTTCCAATATTTTGTGGACAAGGACAAGCTGTTCGATATGCTGCAAGGGCTCGGGCTGACCGGCACTCACGGCAACTACCTATTGAACGCCTTCGGCCTGACTGTCGATGCCAACCGCAGCAACGTGGCGTCGGTGGGCTTCAGCCTGCTGAATATGTCGAGCCAGTTCGTAACCGTGCTCGGCGTGTTCTGTTCCCCGGCGCTCTCCCGCCATTTCGGCAAGCGCGCGGTGGCCATCGCGGGGTTTTCGATCACCACCATCTTCATGGCGGCCTTCGTGCTGCTGCCTGCGCAATCCATCGGCACGATCTTCGTCATGGAGTACCTGCGCTGCCTCGCCTACGCACCGACCATCCCGCTGATTTGGGCGATGTTCGCCGACGTGGCCGACTACTCGGAATGGCAGACCGGCAGGCGCACCACCGGCGTGATCTTCGCCACGATTCTTTTCGGCCTGAAGACCGGCCTCAGCCTCGGCGGCTTCGCTGCCGGCTGGCTGCTTTCCGGCTATGGCTACATTCCCAATGCCGTGCAGACACCCCAGGCGCTGCAAGGCATTCGGATGACGATCAGCGTTTATCCGGCGATCCTGTTCGGCATCGTGATTGTATGCCTGCTCTGCTACAGGATCGGCAAGCGGCTCAACCTGCAAATACAGGATGAACTGGCGGAGCGAAGAAGCAGGTTTGCGTCAGCGATATGAGAAGGAGCACGACGATGAGCATGACTAAGATTCTGGCCGCGCTACTGATGACTGGCGTGGCGGCGAGCGCCCAGACCCCAGCGTTGAAGGACGTGTTCAAAGGCTATTTCCATGTAGGCGCGGCGTTGAACCCCGCGCAATTTGAAGAACGCGACGCGCGCGGCGCCGCCATCGTAAGCACGCACTTCAACACCATCAGTCCGGAAAACGTTCTGAAGTGGCAGTTGGTACATCCCCGCGTGGACGCCTACGATTTCGCGCCCGCCGATAAGTACGTGGCCTTCGGCGAAAAGCATCATATGTTCATCGTGGGGCACACCCTGGTGTGGCACAGCCAGGTGCCGCAGTGGGTTTTCCAGAACGAAAAAGGCGAGCCTCTGGACCGCGAGGGCCTGCTCAAGCGGATGCGCGAACACATACAGACTGTGGTGGGGCGTTATAAGGGTAGGATCGGCGGCTGGGACGTGGTCAACGAAGCGCTTAATGAAGACGGCACCCTGCGCCAAAGTCCCTGGTTGAAGATCATTGGGGAGGACTTTATCGCGAAGGCCTTCGAGTATGCGCGCGAGGCCGACCCGAAGGCCGAACTCTATTACAACGACTACTCGGTGGAGAATCCGGCGAAGCGCGATGGCGCCGTGCGGCTGATCAAGAAACTGCAGGATTCCGGCATCAAGGTGACGGCCATGGGCCTGCAGGGCCACGACAAAATGGAATGGCCCACGCTCGAACAGCAGACGGCCACCATTGAGGCGTTCAAGGCTCTCGGCATCAAGGTCAACATCACCGAACTGGACGTGGACGTGCTGCCCGCAGCCTCACAACAGCGCACCGCCGACGTGGCGCTCAACGTCGAAGCGCAGGCGAAACTGAATCCGTACAAGGATGGTCTGCCGGACGCACAGCAGCAGGCGCTCGCCAAACGCTATGCCGATTTGTTCACCGTGTTCTGCAAATACCCCGGCACGATTTCGCGCATCACCTTCTGGGGCGTTGCCGATTCCGATAGCTGGCTGAACAACTGGCCGGTGCGCGGCCGCACCAGTTATCCGCTCTTGTTCGACCGGCAGGGTCAGCCCAAGCCGGCATTCCAGGCGGTGGTCGAGGTTGCGAAGAAATCAGCCAAGTGATGCGGATCTTCCTGGGCCTTTGTCTCGCCGTGAACGCGTTCGCACTGGGTCAGGCGCGTTACGTGGCCAATGCCAATGCGCAGGGCAGTTTTCCCCTGGTGCATAACAAGATCGCCGCGGCGATCTACGTCGATAGCGGGGATTACGCAGGCGTGGCGCGCGCTGCGGCCGATCTGGCGGCGGACGTGGACCGCGTGACCGGCGCTACCGCGGCGCAGGTGCACGACGAGAAGGGACTGGGAGCCAACGCGGTGATCGCCGAGGCCATCGGCAAGAGCGTACTGATCGACCGCCTGATCCGCGAGGGCAAGATCGACTTATCGCAGATTACTGGCAAGTGGGAAGCGTTCGTCATCCAGACGGTCGCGAGGCCCCTGCCCGGTGTGGCGAGCGCGCTTGTG
>JBDTPR010000362.1:0-6907 GCA_039932635.1 Candidatus Solibacter sp. | reverse complement strand
CGAACATCGCCACGTACCGCTCGATCGCGCTCCGCAGCACGATGCCCACCAGCACGCCGCCGAACCCGAGCGCCGACCAGCCCCAAACCACTTCGTCTTCGGTGTATGGGTGCAGCGTCTCCAGTTGGAACCGGATCGCGCCTTCCATGTCCTTCGCCGCCACACCCGGCAGGGCCAATTGCCGTACGATCACTTCGCGCCGCGGCAGCAGCACCGTCGCGCTCAATCTCTCCGCCCCGCACGTTTTCAGAAACCGACCGTACTCCGCGCCCCACTCCGCCGCCGGACGCGTCGCGAAATCTTCGATCGTCTGGCGCCCCAGTACCTGGATCTTATTCGGGCGCACCCGCGTCACCGCGACCTCCAGGTCGTTCGGGCCAATCTCCAGCCCGACGCCGGTGCCGAAAGCCAGCAGCTTGCGCATTTCGAAGTTTGAGCGTTTTGCGGCTTCTGCCGGCATCGCTGGCGCTGATTGTTCCACCTGGTTAGTCACTTAATTGCTCCAGGTGGTGTCATACCACCGCAGGATGTGAATTGGCGTCGAGTAGCCGGACGGCATGTATTTCACCAGCGCGGACACCGTCCGCTTCATGTCCGAAAGCTGCCCGTTGGCCAGCCGCGCGCGTGCCGTCGCGCGAATCGTGATGATCGAGTTGCCTTCCAACCGCAAAAAGCTCGCCGCCGGACCGAATCCCGATGCCATCTGCGCCAGTTGGTCGGGCTTCAAAGGCGCCACCTTCCGCATCTGCACCAGCTGTGCGATGATCGCCTCCGGCAGCCCCACGGCCGCCAGCACCGCCGGATCCGCCGTGTTGGCGTCCACCAGCTCTCCAGTACCGTAGACCGTCAGGCAGTCCATCAGGCCGCTGCGCCGCACGAGGCGAGGCTCGCCCTGCCGGGGTTGCGCCACAGGCACAAAAGTGCCGTAAAAAATCTCTGGGGTCACGCCTCTCACCGAAAGTAATTCCTCGATCTCTTGAAAAGACGTTGCGGCCTGCGGAAAAGTCGGAGCCGCGGGCATGGAAATCGGCGCGCCCGTCGCCTGCCGCCGCGCCAGTATCCCCTGTACGATCTGCATGCTAGCCGCCGGATCCACGCCCAGCGCCGCCACCAGCCGCACCAGGCGTTCCGGCGGAATCAGATTCACGTTCATTTTGGCCGTCTCGGGGATCAATTCCACATGCGCCGCGCCGCCCTCAAACTGGTAATCCACCCACGCTGACCCCTGCTTGATCTTGCGGTCCACCTGGTACGTGACCCCCCAGAGCAGTTCCACCGCCGCCCGGTCGATCGCCCCGGTCGCCAGATAATACCCGCGCACCTCATCGATCACCGTGGAAGTCCGATCCGTCTCCCCGCGCACCGTATTCGCCAAAGAAAACGCCACCGCCGCCAGAGCCGCCGAAATCCATAGCACCATCAACAACGCCGATCCCCTGCTTCGTCTTTTTTTCACCCTAGAAATCCCCATATTGAATCTCCGGGTGTCGAAACACATGAATCGGCGCCAAAATACTTACGGGCTGCAACCGCGAGGGATCCGGCGTCAAAGGAGCCATCTCGATCCTTACCGCCTGCGGCCACGTGGGCCCCACAAATCTCGGGAACCACTGCACCGGCAGGTTCACATCCACGGGCTGATCCAGGAACGTAAACCGGCAGAACGCCAACTTATCCGCCAGCACAAACGAAGTCGGCGCCGCCGAGACCGGCACGAAGCGACCCTGCCCCATGCAAATCCGCGCCACCGATTGCGGCCCCAAATACGGAATCTCGTTCACCACCAGCCGCACGCCGGCCCCATCCGCCCCGGGGATCACGAAGATCTCCAGAATCTGCGGCCGTCCGCGCCACGCCCCGTGCAGAGAGAATGCCGACACGAACCGCATGACCTCCGGTTCGCCCTGAAAAAACTGGGCCTTCGTCCCGCCACCCTCGAGGCCCCCACCGCATTCCGCCACCACCGGCACCAGCCCGGCCAGCTCCTGCTCCAGGATCCGCTGCGCCCCCGCCACGCGGCGATTGTCCATCAGCTTTGCCTGCGCCTTCGAATACGTATTCAGCCCGATGCGCAAAGCGAACAGCAGCCCCACCGACAAAAGACTCAACAGCATCACCGCGATCAGCAACTCCATCAGAGTCACGCCCGCGTCCCTGCGTAGCTTCCTGCTTTGCAGTACACCCGATTGCTTTCGTCGCAGGGCCGTGCCTTGTGGGGCAGACTTCAGTCTGCGTACCGACTTCAGTCGGTACACCGGCCGAAGGCCGGCGAGTCCCGGCCCGCTCACTTCAGCCCCTCCAAATCCTCGGGCCGCAGCGTGCGCCGCCGGTAGCTCTCCAGCGGAAACGTGCGCCGTTTGCCGGCCGACATCCACCAGATCTCCAGCAGCACGCGATCCAGCACGTACTCCCCGGGCTGCGGCGTGGGCGATTTCTCCACCACATTCACCATCGCGCGCCACCCGCATTCCAACTCGCCGGTCAGCGCCGGATCGAAGCGCCCTTCCTGCTGCACATTCACCGGCACCCGCGGATCCGCCAGCAGGCCATTCATCCGCAGCCGCGCCAATTGCACCACACGATCGTAATCCCGCAGCCGCGCCGCATTCCGCGTGGTGCTCGCGATCCCGCTCATCAACCCCGCCACCGCGATCCCCATGATCGTGGTCGCCACCAGCATCTCCAGCAGCGTGAAGCCGCGCCGGCCCCTCATCTCGCCTCGATGCTTTCCACCCGCGGGAAGCCCGTCATCGGATCCAGCCTGATCCTGCGATGCGCATTGCGCCGATTGGTCAATTGAATCGCGATCCCCGGCACCGTCGCGCCAGGCATGAAAATGATCCGCCGCGGCTGCGACCCGTCCGCCCCTTCAATCTCCGGCAGCACGCTCTCGATCGATACGCCATCCGGCATCTTCAACTCGCGCACGAAGCCCGGTTCGTTGCTGTGCAGCGTGAGCACGCCTTCCGCTTGCGCAATCACCAACTCGACAGGCTCCTGATGCCGCTCCGCGCGATTCACCGCGCCATTCAGGAACGTCGCCACGCTATCGCCCGCCGACACGATGCGTACATTCTCCAGCCCCGCCGTCGCCGAAGGAAAGCTCAGCCCCACAATCAGAGCGATGATCGCCACCACCACGATCATCTCCACCAAAGTGATGCCGCGCCGCTTCCTGCGCTTGTAGGGCGGACCCCCTGGTCCGCGCGCGACCCCCCGGTCGCGCCCACTTACTTCGCGCCGCTTCCTATTTATTCTTCCAACTGAGAATGTCGGCATTGACCCCTTCGCCGCCCGGCTGCCCATCCGCGCCCAGGCTCACGATCTCAGGCTCATCAACCTGGTGCTCACCGGGGAAGCGGTAAACGAAGTCGCGGCCCCAGGAGTCTTTAGGGATATCCTTCGGCATGTACGGCCCGTTCCACTGGTTCACTTCCGCCGGCTTGACGCGCAACGCCTGCAAGCCCTGCTCAGTCGTCGGGAACATGCCCGTATCTAGCTTGTACGTCCCCAATGCCGTCATGAAATTGTCGATCTGCGCCCGCGAGGTCGTGACCTTGGCTTCATCGGCCTTCTTGAACAGGCTCGGCCCCACCAGGGCCACAAACAGTCCGATGATGGTCACCACCACCAACATCTCGATCAGCGTCACGCCGGCCTGGCCGGAGCGTTTTCCGTTGCGTTTTTTCATATGGCCACGTCGTTGATACTCGTAATCGCCAGCAGCATACTCAGAATCAGCGCGCCGATCAGCACGCCCATCACCAGGATCACCACCGGCTCGAAAATCGAAGTGAACCGCCGGATCGATGCCCTGGTATCCGTCTCGTAAATCTCCGCCATGCGGGTGAACATCTGATCCAAATGCCCCGTCTCCTCGCCCACCGTCAGCAGGTGCGCGGCCAGCGGAGGAAACACGCCCGCCTTGCGCATCGGCGCCGCGATCCCCTCGCCGCGCTTCACGCCCATCGCCACCCCGGCCAGCGCGCCCGAGATCGTCTTATTATTCAAGGTCGCCGCCGCGATTCCCAGGCTCTGCACCAGCGGCACCGAGTTCGCCACCAGCGTTCCCATGGCGCGCGCGAACCGCGCCGTCTCCGCCTTCAACAGCGCATCGCCCAGCAGCGGCAGCTTCAAGCGGAACCCGTCCCACCACAATCTGCCGGCCGCCGTGCGCGTATAAACCGTCCAAATAATTACCGACGCCGCCAGCGCCGACGCGCCGATCCACCAGTACGCCGTCACGAAGTTGCTGACTTCCAACAGCATCTTGGTAGGCAGCGGAATCTTCATCGTCGAATCGCTGAAAATACTCGCAAAGCGCGGCACCACGAAGGTCAGCAGCATCACGATCGACGTCAGACCCACACCCGCCAGCAAGGCCGGATAAATCATCGACGAGATAATATAATTCCGCAAATCGTCGCGCGTGCGTTCGAACTCACTCAACCGGTCGAAAATCACCGCGAGAGAGCCAGACGCTTCGCCCGCCCGCACCATATTGACGTACAAATCGGTGAAATACTCGGGGTGCACAGCCAAACTATCGGCCAGCGACTTACCACCCTTCAACACGCGCAAAATATCCAGCACGATAAAGCGGAAGCTGGCCTTCTCCGTCAATTCCGCCGTGATACTGATCGCCCGATCCAAAGGCACGCTGGCATTGAGCAGAGTGGAAAGCTCCTGCGTAAAGAACAAAACGTCGCGCCTACCCTTGCCAAAGCTCGGCAGCTTAAAATCCAGCGCCGCCGATTTCGGAGCCACGCCCACATAAATCGGAGTCAGCCCCTGCTTCCGCAATTCCCCGGCAATCAGCTTCTCGTTATCGCCCGTCAGCCGCCCCGAGCGAACCTTCCCATCGCTGGCAACCGCCCGAAAGAAGAAAGTAGCCATCTAAGACTGCTCCACTGCGAAGCTGGCTTGAAAATTCGTGACCGTGCATTCACCGCAGAGACGCAAAGACGCAGAGGAAAACGCAGAGAAGACAAAACCCGGGAAAATCCCTTCCCAGGTTCTGGCTCTGGCCGTGGTTTTCTCTGCGTTTTCCTCTGCGATCTCTGCGTCTCTGCGGTGAAGCCGACACTCGCCAACCACGAGCCCAACATCATTTCCCCGCATCAGAATTCCTGAGTAACCCGGATGACCTCTTCCACCGTGGTCACGCCGTCCTCAATCTTGCGCCATCCATCCTCGCGCAGATTCCGCATCCCATTCTTCCTGGCCGTCCGTGTCAGCACGCTGGCATCGGCATTATTCATCACCAGCTTGCGGATCTCATCGTTGACGTCCATCATTTCGAAGATGCCCATGCGCGACGTGTACCCGCGCCCGCCGCACTCGACGCAACCCGTCCCGCGATACGTCAACACCGGCTCGCCCTCAGGCGATAAAACCGTCCGGGAAGGTTCTTTACAGTGTCCGCAGATCACGCGCACCAACCGCTGCGCCAGCACGCCCACCAGCGAGCTCGTGATCAAATAATTCTCCACGCCCATATCCACCAGCCGCGTGATCGCGCTCGGCGCATCGTTGGTATGCAGCGAACTGAACACCAGGTGCCCCGTCAGCGCCGCGCGGATCGCCACATCCGCCGTCTCCCGATCGCGGATTTCGCCCACCATAATCACGTCCGGATCCTGGCGCACAATGTGCCGCAGCCCGCTCGCAAACGTCAGCCCGATCTGCGGATTCACGTGGATCTGGTTGATCCCGTCCATCTGATACTCCACCGGATCTTCGATCGTGATGATCTTCTTATCCGGCAGATTGATGCGCTTCAGCGCCGAGTACAGTGTGGTCGATTTTCCGCTTCCCGTCGGCCCCGTCACCAAAAAAATCCCGTGCGGCAAGCTCGTGAAATGCTCCATCCGCGAGAGCATACGGTCGTCGAACCCCAGCCGCCGCAGATCGTAGAAATCGCCCGACGACCTGTCCAGCAAGCGCATCACCACGCTCTCGCCATACAGTGTCGGCAAGGTCGAAACGCGCAAATCCACTTCGCGCCCCACCACCTTGATCTTGATGCGCCCGTCCTGCGGCAGCCGCCGCTCGGCGATATTCAACTTCGCCATCAGCTTCAACCGGCTGATGATCGCCGCCTTCAATTCGCGCGGCGGAGGCTCCTGATTGAACAACACCCCGTCCACACGGAACCTTACCCGGAATTCCTTCTCGAACGGCTCGATGTGTATGTCGCTCGCGCGCTTCTCGATCGCGTCCGCGATCATCGCATTCACCAGGCGTATGACGGGCGCTTCGCTCGCCATATCGCGCAGGTGTTCGAGATTCTCGCCCGCGTCCGCATCGTCACCTTCGTAGGCGCGCTGCTCGCTCTCGCCGTAATTCCGGTCGATGGCGTCGAGGATTTCCTGCTCCGCCGCCAGTGCCGTGCGCACCTGTAATCCGCTGAACGCGCGCACCGCGGCCACCGTCTCGAAGTCCAGCGGATCGGCCATGGCGATGGTCAGCACGTTATCCATCAGCGCCACCGGAATCGCCCGGCATTGCCGCAGGAAGCGGTGGCTTAACTTCTCGATTTCCGGCGCGCTCGGCGGCGTACCGTCCACCGTCACCAGGGGCAAATCCAGTTGATCGCTCAGCGCGGCCAGCACATCGCGATGCGCCACTGTGCCCATGTCCACCAGAATCTTGCCCAGCTTATCGCCGCGCTCCTGCTGCAATTCCAGCGCCCGCTCGATATCCCCGGCCTCGATCTTGCCGCGCTGAAGCAGGATCTCGCCGATCCGCAGATTACGCGCACCCAGCGCTTCGCCGGCTTCCGAATCGGGATGCGGAGGCAGTGTGGCGGCCACTAGCGTTCTTCCGCCTCGACCGTGCCCGTCGCCGCATTCGCCCGCGTCGCCCGCATGATGACTTCCTTCGGCATCCCCGTGGTGTCTTCCCA
>JBDTPR010000361.1:0-6915 GCA_039932635.1 Candidatus Solibacter sp. | reverse complement strand
ACTGGTTCAGGACGCCATTCTCCAACTGGTTGAGGTCACACAGGAACTCAACCAGCATTGGTGGTGCCGCGTGGAGTGCCGGCAGACGGAGGACAAACGAATCGTCGTCGAAGATCTGCTCGGCCAGGACCTTCAGATTGTCACGCGCGATCAGGCCGGTGCGGAACACGTGGTTTTCGACGGCTTCGTGCTCGAGTCCAGCTTGCTGTACGAGGTCTTCGGAAGCTATACCGCGCGCCTGAAGGCGGTCACGCGGTCGTACAAACTCGACCTCAGCGCACAGGAGGCCTATTACCGCAAGGGGAGCCTCAGCGATGTTGCCAAAGCGCTCACCGCCTCGGACGGTCTCAGCGCGGACGTGCTGGCGAAGGATGGCGCGAAGCGAAATTATGTGCAGTGGGGCGAACCGGATTTCGGCTTCCTCGTGCGCATCGCCGACGATCACCGCGCCTGGATCCGCCCTACCGCTCAGGGCATTCAGATCTGCGACGCATTCCAGCGCGGCGCGAAGGTGACGTGGCGCCAGGAAGACGGCCTACTCTCGTTTGACGTGGAAGGCGGCTTGACACCGTCC
The DNA here is from genome assembly GCA_039932635.1 of Candidatus Solibacter sp. Lineage (GTDB taxonomy): Bacteria > Acidobacteriota > Terriglobia > Bryobacterales > Bryobacteraceae > Solibacter. The sequence goes on along the minus strand of JBDTPR010000361.1, from coordinate 6,341 downwards.
GCCTTCGACGGCACCCACTCCGACGCCCGGCAAATGCGCAGCGTGACCCACCTTGCAGTCACCAAGGCCGCGGAGCACTTCGGCTCGAGCGGCCCCATGGTGGCCGCGGCGGAGAAACAGTCGAAGGCCAAGATTCCCTCCGGGTCCGCCTTCCTCGACGGCCGCGCGGCCACCGCGGACGAGTACAAAGTGCTGCTTGAACGCGAAAGCCTGCGCGCCGCGGGCAGCCGAGTGGTCGGCCACGGCGTCAGCCAGAAGGAAGACCTGAAGGCGGGCGACACCGTGGAGATCGCAGGAGTTTTGGACGGAAAGGGGATGTACGGCCTCACGAAAGTAATCCACCGGTGGACCGCGAAAGGCTACGAAAATGAGTTCTGGTGTACGCCGTGGAAGAACTATGTCGCGCCGCGACTGCCCGAACCGCCGGAAATTCCCGGCGTCCTGACCGCGCGTGTGGTGGACCATAACGATCCGCGCAAGATGGGCCGCATCCAGGTGCAATACGACTGGCAGGAAGGCGGTCCGACCGGCTGGGTACGCACCACCACGCCACATGCCGGCCAGGACCGCGGTTTCCTGTTCATGCCCGAGATCGGCGACGAAGTAGTGGTCGCGTTCGAGCATGGCGACCCGGAGCGTCCCTACGTTGTGGGATATTTGTGGAACGGTGTCGACCCGGCGCCGCGTACGGAGTTCTGGGGCGAAGACGTCGATCCCAACGATGTGAAGCGGATCGTGACCAAGAGCGGGCATCGCATCCAGTTCGTCGATAAGCCGGGGAAAGAATCGATCGTCATCGCCACGCCGCAGCACCTGAAGATCTCGCTTATTGAGAAGACGGACGAAACCGGACGCTCGATGATCCTGCTGCACTCCGACGGCGACATCTTCATCAACGCCCCTGGTGGCCGGGTGCATTTTAGAGGCAACCAAGTCAGTGCGGAGACAGGTGGTTCGGGCAGCAACACATCGCCCGTGGCGGGAGGGGCGAAGAAGCCTGCACCGACCAAGCAGCCCGCCGTCTTCCCAACGGGAATCACCGTCCCGCCCCCTTCGATTGGCAAGAGCAACTACGGCGTGAACATATCTGACACAACCGTGGTCTCGCCACAAGGACAGACCGCGACCGCGGCTTCGACCAAGCGAAGGCTGCTTGCTACAACTGCGGCGAATGTTACTGCGGTGGACAAAGTGAAGTGGGCAAAGGCAGTAGGGCGCGAAAGCCAGATACCTATGTCGAATGTGACTTTCACAGAACCGATGGAGAAGGCGGCTCATCTACCGAAGGTTACGGCCCCTTTTGACCCGGGTACCAACAAATGTAACCAATTCGTCGGTGAAATGCTAAATGCAGCAAACATCCCAGTTCCGGTTAAGTACGCTGACGGAGTCGCTCCGATACAGGCCAACGATTGGACTCCGGAAAAAGGACCTGGTAAAGGGTGGAAGCAGATAAAGATCCCGCAAAAGGCTCAGCCGGGGGATGTTGTGGCCCTTAGGAGAAAGAAGAAGAGCGGTCATGTCGGCATCATAACGGCGGAGGGGGAGGCGGTTTCGGCGGGAGAGTTTGGAGTCCACACCGAGAGGCAGGGCGATCGCGATAGCCCGCCCCTTTTCTTCAACCCGGAGAAGAAGGATGATATCTTCGTGTGGCGATATGTCGGCGAAGAGGGATGACTACGACTGTGATTCCAGGAGTGAGCTAGAATGCCAACTGTTTTTGATGCAACTAACAAAATTCCCCGTCGGGTGAAGGATCCTGTCACGGACGATACCTTGCCCTCTCCGGGCTCGCTCAACTGGAAGCAGATTACTTCTGCGACCGCGCTTGCCGGGACTACCGGAGTCGACTGCATGCTGGTCCATGGGGACCGGTGGCAGGAGATGAAGGGGTCGCTTAAAGAAAACTATGCTGTTGACAAGACGATCACCGTCAAGGGCAAACATACCGAGACCATAACCGGTAACCGCTCCATAACGGTCACTAGCGGGAACATTTCGCGCAGCGTCTCTTCGGGGGGTGTCACCGACCAGGTCGCCAAGAGTCACGAGGCAACTGTCGGAATGGACTATAAGCTGTCGGCGGGCAAGAACGTGGAGGCAACTGCAGGGATCAAGCATTCCGTGCAGGCTACCATGGTCGAAAACACAGCCAGCGGTATGGCTACGAATAAGGCAGGTGGCATTATGACCGTCCAGGGGACTCTGGTCAAAATCAATTGTTGAGGGGAGGCGCGAATGGATAGCTGGATTGCAAAAAGGGCGCGAACCGATCCCGCCCTGGCGGCGTCCGCGCAGGCATTAGACGCAGAGGCGGATGTCTTCTGGAAAGAATTCCGGATGGTTCTGAGGCAAAACGTCGAGGAGTTCAACGCTATCTACGGCGACCAGCCGGAGCGACTGGCGGATATCTCCGAAGATGGGGTGCGAGCCACCATTCGCTTGAAAGCGGAACCTCAGGTTCATGCCGAAGTACTGCGGCAGGGCTTGCGCTTCCTATGCAGTTTTCGCACGCGAACGCAATCGCAACTGGCTGCGGAGTGCCTGATTTTCGGCGACTGGGGAGCCACGCAGGTCCTCTGTTTTGTGGCCAATGGACGCGGCGCCGGGGTATCGCTTACAGACGACCGCGTACTGGATGCCAGCGAGGCTGCGGAGTTTGTTTTATCGCCCGTGCTATTTCGGAGATAGACGCATTGGGGAGTTAGTACCCGCAATGGATGGGGTGCCACCGACCGCACCTTCCCGGCCGGTCCTCCTGACCGATTCGTACTTGCAAGTTTTTGCAATGCTACAGGAATTCTCTTCCTTCAGGGGGCGCCCAGTTTGGATTCCACCTGCTTCGCTGCGCGCCAGTGGCTCAGCTCCTGCTAAAGCGTCGCCGACTTCACTGTCTGGGAGGCTCGCTCTCAGGATCAAGCAGCAGGGTTTTCGTGTAAAGGAACGGCAGGGTTGGACAGTGCGGTGGGGAAGTGCAAAGCCATTGAATCATGCGCCCCGGTAAGTGCAAGAGCGAAATCGCTGCCGCTGTGATGATGTTCGAGGTTGTACCAGCGGAAGAAAGCTTGGCGCCGGTTCCTGCCTTTCGAACAGGTCGTGCGCGCGGTGCCAACTGCAACAACTGCACGCCTTCCTCAATGTAGGTTTGGTTGGCGCCTTTGTGCGTCGCGACGTCGCGTAGGAGGCGGTCCTGCTCGCCGCGCCACTCGGCGGACTTGCTGTCGAAGAAGGCGGCGTCGATCCGGCCGTCGAGCTTGTCCAGGTACATGGCGTCGCTGCGGTTCTGGAGGCGACGGTAAGCACGTCTGCTTACTAACGAATAACAGACTGCTCAACTTGGCGCCGACTCAAATATTGCCGTCCATATCGCGGAGCACTGCCCGCACCCAGTTAACTAGCAGGCAGGTGGGATTGTGCCGGCATCTGCGAAAGCGGATGTCCTGCGAGGCGAACCAGCAGGAGGCTCAGATTCAGCGCCGGCGCGGACCGGCTGGAGAGCCGCCTATGGTACTCTAGGCTCAACGTCGTACGCAGCAAGGTCATCTCGGGCGCAGTCCTTCCCCATGAATTTACAGGTCGGTTTCGAACTCGTTTACGATTGCCCGCAACCGGTGCCGATGATCCTGCTCGTCAATGTGCATTTTTCCCGCGCCGCCGATATCCTGGTACCAGAAATTCTGACTACCGACCCCTTCGTTCCCGTGATTTCATACCGTGACGCCTTTGGCAATTGGTGTAGTCGCCTGATCGCGCCCGCCGGGCGGCTGCGCCTCAGCGCCAACGGCGTGGTCAGGGACGACGGACGGTTGGATCCGATAGCGCCCGATGCGGTGCAGCACTCCGTTGAAGACCTCCCCGAGGAGACTCTGGTGTTTCTTCTCGCCAGCCGCTATTGCGATACCGACCTGCTGTCTGCAACGGCTTGGCAGTTGTTCCAGTCAACGCCTCCAGGTTGGGCGCGGGTTCAGGCGATTTGCGACTACGTCCACGACAGGATCCAGTTCAACTATCAAAATGCCCGGTCCACGCGTACCGCTTCGGAGGCATATGCGGAGCGCACCGGTGTCTGCCGGGACTATGCTCATCTGGCAGTTACCTTCTGCCGGTGCATGAACATCCCGGCTCGCTATTGTACCGGTTACCTGAGCGATATCGGCACGCCGCTGCCCTGGGGTCCCGGCGATTTCGCCGCCTGGTTCGAGGTCTACCTGGGCGGGCGCTGGCACATGTTCGACGCGCGCAATAACGTGCCTCGTCTGGGTAGGGTTCTGATGGCGCGCGGCCGCGACGCTTGCGACGTCGCCATCGTAACCACGTTCGGCCCCAATAGCCTGGTCCACTTCCGGGTATGGACCGATGAAATACAGGAGACCACAGGCTGATGGCCTATCTCACGGTTCGCCACACCACCGTCTACCGCTATTCCCAGGCTGTTGGACTGGGCGAGCATCGCATGATGTTCCGGCCGCGCGCCAGCCACGACCTGCGGCTGATTCAGACGGGACTTACCATTACCCCCACCCCGGCGCGGCTGCGCTGGCTCCACGACCCCTTCGATAATTCCATCGCGGTGGCAAACTTCGAGGACGATACCACCGAACTCCGCTTCGAAAGCGTGGTGACCCTCGAACACTTTGAAAGCACCGTGCCTGACTATCCCCTGGCCGATTACGCGCAGAGCTATCCGTTTGAATATTCGGGCGAGGATCTTTCGAATCTTGGCCAAGGGCTGACCAATCACTTCCCGAACGAGGCGGTGGGCGCATGGGCGCTCCAGTTTCTGGATGAGTCCACCAGCACCCCGACCATGAAACTGCTGCGCGGCATGACGCATGGCATTCGCGATCAATTCACGTACGCCCGCCGTATCGAGAAGGGCGTGCAGTCTCCGGACGAAACGCTACGCTGCCTCAGCGGCAGTTGCCGGGATTTCGCGGTACTGATGATTGAGGGTTTGCGATCTTTGGGCATCGCAAGCCGGTTCGTGAGCGGCTATATTTTCATGCCGGACGCGTCCAGCGGAGACGGCGGGGGCGCCACTCACGCTTGGTTGCAGGCGTACCTGCCTGGCGCGGGATGGATCGACTTCGACCCGACCAATCGAATCGTTGGGAATCGCAATTTAATCCGCGTGGGCGTCGCGTGGACGCCGGATCAAGTGCTGCCCCTGTCGGGTACTTACATGGGTCCGGCCGATGCCTTTCAGAGTATGGATGTCACCGTCAACGTGTCGGAAGCGCAGGACTGACCGGCACTCATCGAGTGCATCACCGGCTCGCCGGCAACCTCATCGCTGACCACTTCGAAACTCTTCAGCCACGATAGTCCGAAGCTCGTGGTAATCGCGACATCGGCCGCGTCGCGGCCCGTGGCCATCAGCACCCGGCCCACGCGCGGCTTATTGTGGCGGGCATCGCAAGTCCACCAGCGTCCGCCGAGATAGACTTCGAACCAGGCGCTGAAATCCATGGGCCCGGGAACCGGCGGAATGCGAATGTCGCCGAGATAGCCGGTGGCATAGCGCGCGGGGATATGCATCGCGCGGCACAAGGTGACCGCAAGGTGCTGGAAGTCGCGGCAGACGCCCCGCTTCTCAACGGAGACATCGAGCGCCGTTTTGGTGCAACGGGCGAACTGATAACCGAACGTCACTTCCGAATGGACCCAGTCCATGATGGCTTGCACCCGCGGCCACCCCTGCGGGGTGTGACCGAACAGGGACCACGCGAGGCCCGACAGCTGATCGACTTCACAGTAGCGGCTGGCGAGCAGGAACTGGACCACGTCCGGGGGCAATTGCTCGATGGGGATCTGCGGCGCATTCCACGGAATGGGGTCGGGGTCGCCGGAGTCTTCGATCAGTGTGGAATTGGACAGCCGCACGACGCCCTGTGGAGCGAGAAAACGCAGGCATCGATTGCCAAACGCGTCGTAATACGACTCCGACTGGACTCGGGGAGAAATTTGCACTTCGTCAGGCGCGAGAAGATCTTTTACGCGCGAAGGGTGCACGTTCAGAACGGCGACTACTGCCATTGGTGCAGAAAAGTCGAGTTCAATCGAATAGCCGAGTTGGATCCGCATAGATACCCTACGTTCTGCAAGCACGGTACCAAGGACGGCAAAACGTACATTTGAGTCCGGGAAATTCCTAGCGCTGCGGGTTCCAGCGAAGGTCCAAGGTAAAAGGGAAGTCGCGGTTGGCTTCCGGCGGCGGGAGGACGATGGTGCCCGGAGTGTGACCCAACACACTGAATCTCGCCAGCCGGCGGCTTTCCGCTTCATAGGCATTGACGGGGAATTCTTCGTTGGATCGTCCGCCGGGATGCGAGACGTGATAC
>JBDTPR010000360.1:0-6926 GCA_039932635.1 Candidatus Solibacter sp. | reverse complement strand
TGATGAAGACGCCGATCCGGTTGGCGATGAAGTTCGGCGTGTCGCGCGCGAACACGACTTCCTTGCCGAGCAGCACGTCGCAGAAGTGCGAGATGGCGGCGATGGCGGCAGGATCGGATTCCGGCGTGGGGATGATCTCCACCAGCCTCATGTATCGCGGCGGATTGAAGAAGTGGGCGCCGAACCAACGGCGCCGCACCGCCTCAGGCAGGCACGCGGCGATGGACGCCACGGGTAGTCCGCTGGTGTTGGTGGTGAGGATTGCATCCTGCTTCAGGTGAGAGGCCACCTTGGTTAGGAGGGCCTGCTTGATTGCGAGGTTTTCAGTGACCGCTTCGATCACCCAGTCGCAATCCGCCAGCAAGGCGAGGTCGTCGTCGAAGTTTCCGACGCGAACGCGCGCCGCATACGAGGGATCGTAGAACGCCGCAGGCTTACCCTTCTTGAGGGCATCGAGCGCTTGAGAGGCGATGGCGCTGCGCGCTCCTTCTTTAGCTGGAATGTCCAGCAGCACTACGGGCAACCCGGCGTTGGCCAGGTGCGCGGCGATCCGCGAGCCCATGGTTCCGGCCCCCAGCACGGCTGCTTTGCGGATCACGCTGGAGGGTGCGCGTTGTGGAGAGGACGCTGCGGCCGCGGCCGGTTGGATGGCTGATTCAACGCTCATACGAATTCACTCCTCTTGGAAACTATGCGCAGCCTGGTGGTCCGCTTTGCAGCGGCGAGCCCCGGCGTCAGGGTCCGGGCGAACTGACTGGCGATCTCGTCCGGCGACAGGGCGCCGTCCGGTTCGTACCACATGCAGATCCAATTGAGCGCGCCGGCAATGGAGAAGGCGGCGATTTTGATATCGCACGGGGCAACGGAGCCATCATCGATGCCTTCCTGGATGAACGAGCGCAGGCGACGGTCGATTTTTCTCTTGTAGGCTCGAACCTCGGCGCGCGCAGCGGTGGTGAGGTCGCCTTCGTCGATGCGCATCACGCAGCGTCCGAAGTTGACGGTCATCACTATGGCATAGGAGTGGATAAATGCCTCGACCTTCTGTAGGCCGTTGCCACAGTGAGCGGCGATCTGATTGAGCGTCTCCTCGATCAACCCGCAACCCAGGCGGTAGCATTCGAGGAGAATATCTTCCTTGTTGTCGAAATAGTGATAGAGGGCGGGCTTGGTGATGTTCAGCCGCTCCGCCACGTCATTCATCGACGTCCGGCCATAGCTTTTTTCGAGGAACAGTTGTGCGGCGGTTTTCAACACCGCCTCGCGTTTGGTGGCCGGATCGCGTCGCCGGTCGGCGAATGCCTGCGCTGACGTGGCGTCTCTGGGCATGAGTGACCTCGCGTGTGCCTATTCACTTAAGGCTGCGCTCCTGATATCTTACCCACCGGTAAGTATCAAACGCAAGACGATTACTGGCGTCCCGCAAAAGCAGATTTTACCCGCGCATCTCTGGAACGGCGTGTTGACCGGTTCACCACTTGTCGATGTAGATCGGATTCGCCGGAGGCTTGCCGTCGCACCAGTAGCGATCGAAGTTGTCGATTCCGGCGAGGGTGGCCAGCGCGTCCTCGTCGATCCATTCGTGTCCCGTGCAAGTCCGCGGATCCTGCGCGAAAATGGCGAGCGACGCATCGCAGACGATTTCCGGCGTGCGCCATTGCGAACGGTCGGCCATCTTCCAGCCGATGGAGGCCTGGGTCTCGATGATGGTGCGCGGCCAGAGGGTATTGCCGGCAATGTTGTCGCACTCGTGCTCGGCCGCCACGCCGAGCGCGACCCGCGCCATCCCAAGTTTGGAAATCATGTACGCGACTTTTCCGGGCGATGAGGTAGTGTTCAGCGGCGGACACATATTTAGGACATGGCCCCATTGCTGCTTCACCATGTGCGGTAGGGCGTAGTAGCAGGCGATGTAGGCGGCGCGGACGTTGACGCCCACCATGAGGTCGAAGCGCTTGGGCGGCGTTTGGAGAATGGGCTGGGTCCAGATGGCGCCGGCGTTGTTCACCAGGATGTCGAGGCGTCCGAGTTCCGACACGGTGCGCTCGATCAGATTGCGGATGGCGTCCTCGTCGCGCACATCGGTCGGGATGGCCAGGACGCGCCGCCCTAAGGCGCGGATGGCATCGGCGGTCTCGTGGATGCTGCCGGGGAGTCGCTCGGTGGACTGCTCACTCTTGGCGCCTATCGCCACGTCGGCGCCTTCCTGCGCGAGGCGAATGGCGAGTGCCCTGCCGATGCCGCGACTCGCGCCGGTCACCACGGCGACGCGGCCGCGCAGGTCGGGATGAATGGGATGGCTCATATGCTCCAGACGGTCTCCTGTTTCTCAAGTTACTCTAACGCCCTTTACGATCGATTATTCCGCGTGTCAACCCCGAACTCGTCTTGATTGTGAAGTGACTCATAGTGAGGTTTCGAAATCTGAAAATTTGGACCGCCACCTATCCGCCATTAAGCGGTCCATCGGTCCGGTCACGGGCAGCCTGGCCGTGCTCTTCACGCTCTCGTGCTGAAGCCTGCCCATGGGCATACCGTGTCGTTCGGACTTGGCACGGCGCGCGAGCGGGATGCGATGCCGGCTGCAACTGCGGAGCTGAGGAAGTAGCGACGATTCATGTCCGATAGCCTGGCGCCGCTTGACGGCGCGAAGCAAAAAGAAGAGGATCAAAAAGAAACATCGAACTGGCTAGACACGCACTCCGACTCTCGACGGCAGTCCTGATGACCGGGGCCTCCGCGCCGGCGATCGTTTCCCAGGAGGAACCTTGGACTTTCGACGTACTCTCGCGGCTGTGACACCGGCTCTGGCCACGCTGTTCGCCGTCGCCTCGACCCTCAGCGCTGCCGATGTGCGCGTCTGGGAGGGTACGTTGCCGCTGCGCACCACGGTGGAGGGCGAACCCAATCCGAACCCTCCGTTCGATGTGTTCCAGACGACGAAATTCAACTACCCGTACACGCTGCGCGAGAATCTCACGGGCGAGATGAAGGAAGTCGCGTGGCGCGCCGTGTTCCTGGAAAACGAATACCTGAAGTGTTCCGTGCTGCCCGACCTGGGCGGCCACCTTTATACGTGCATCGATAAGGTCAGCGGCGAACCGATGTTCTACGCGAACCCTACGATCAAGAAGGCCCAGATCGGCTATCGCGGCGCGTGGGCGGCGTTCGGCATCGAGTTCAACTTTCCGGTGTCCCACAACTGGGTTTCGCTTTCGCCGGTGCCGTACTCGAGCGCGAAGCACGCGGATGGAAGCGCGTCGATAATGGTGGGCAATATCGATCGGCCTTATGGCATGCAGTGGACGGTCGAACTGGTGCTGCGTCCGGGCAGCACGGTCCTGGAGCAGCATGTCACGTTATATAACCGCAGCGACGTGCGGCATCGTTATTACTGGTGGAATAACGCCGGCGTGCGCGTGTGGGACGATTCGCGCATCTGGTACCCGATGCGCTGGACGGCCAGCCACGGTTTCACCGACGTCAACACGTGGCCGGTGGCTTCCGACGGTATCGATTACAGCGTAATCAAAAATCAGGTGAGAGGGCCAGTGTCGGCCTTTGTATATGGCAGCCGCGAGCCCTTCATGGGCGTATACCATCCGCACACCAATACGGGCGTCGCGCACTATGCGGAGTATGGTGAGCTGCCCGGCAAGAAGATCTGGTCGTGGGGCGTGGATGCGGATGGCCTCGACTGGCGGCGCGCACTCTCGGACGATAACAGCGCCTACGTGGAAGTGCAGGCCGGGCCGATGCGCAACCAGGAGACGTACGCATTTCTGCAGCCGCGGCAGACAATCCGATTCACCGAATACTGGATGCCGGTTCGCGGGATCGGCGGGATTGCGCGCGCGAACCTGGCGGGAGTGCTGAATCTGGAGCGCAAGGGCGACAAGGTGGCGGCAGGCTTCAACGCGAATACGGCGGTGCGCGGGGCGAGGATTCGCCTGCTTGAAGGCTCACGCGTTTTGGAGGAGGTGCGGGCCGATCTGGCGCCCGACGGAACCTGGACGCGCGAGATCGCTGCGCCGGCGGGCAAGGCCACGTTCGAATTGAGCGACAGCGCGGGGCGCGTCCTGATGCGCCAGACTGAAGGCGAGTACGACTGGTCGCCCGAGAGCGAGATTCGCAAAGGCCCGCAGGATCGTGTGGCGCTTTCCGATGCGTTAGACATTGGCACTGACCACGAACTGAATGGACGGCTGGTCCAGGCGTACGACACATATTCAGCAGCGTTGAACACCGCTCCTCAGAATCAGGCATTGCGCGTTGCCGCCGGCCGCCTGGCAGTGACTCTATTGCGCTACGCCGAGGGCATCCGCTGGCTAATGCCCGCGCAGGCTCGCGCCACGTACGATCCGGAGATCGCGTACTACCTGGGTCTCGCGTACGCCGCCAGCGGACAGCCGCGACTGGCGCGCACGCAGTTCGAAACGGCGCAGCGGATGCCGGAATTCCGTGCGGCCGGAGCGGTCCAACTCGGCGAGCTCAGCGCGCGCGAGGGCGATTGGGCGCAGGCTCTCGCGTATTTGCGGGAAGCACTGCGCAGCGCTCCTGACGATCGGCGTGTAAGGGAAGACATTGCCATGTTGGAGCGTTCTCTGCGGGTCGGATTCTCGCCGGATCAGCCCGGCAGCGATGCCGAGCGCCTGCTGGTGTTCGCTACCGGCCAAATGCGGCTCGGCCTTTGGCGCGAAGCGCTGGACGTGCTCTCGCGCGACTATCCGGAGCTGCCCGCAGAGCAGCGGGAGCCCGGAGTGCCGTCGCCGGAGCAGCACACGCTAGTGGCCTACTACCGTGCGTATTGCCGCCAGAAGCTCGGCGGAGCGCCTGATTACGCGGCCGCAGCCAAGCTCTCGCCGCGTTATGTTTTCCCGAATGGCGCGCAGACGCTCGCAGTCTTAGAGGCGGCGTTGGCGGCGCGGCCCGATGACGGGACTGCTCACTACCTGCTCGGCAACCTGCGACTGCAAGCGGGCATGGTGACCGAGGCAATCTCCGAGTGGCAGACCGCGCGGCGCCTCGATCCGCAACTTCCGGTGCTCCACGCGAGTCTGGGACGAGTGCTGCTGCGCGTCTCGCACGACACCCAGGGAGCCTTCGAAGCGTTCCAGGCAGGCTTGGCCGCCGACCCGCGCAATGCCGAACTGTATGACGGAGTGGCAACCACCAGCGCGATCCTGGGTCGCCCGGTGGCGGAGCGCGTTCCTGCGCTGGAGCGGTATCCCGACCCGGCGCACATGCCGACGCCGCTGGTCTACGACCTGGCGCTTTCCTACGCCGAAGCGGGCTCGTTTGGGAAGGCCGGGGCGCTGTTTAGGAACCGCTTCTTCCCGCGCGAGGAGGGCGGTACGAATGTGAGGCAAGTCTGGATCCGCGTACGCGCACTCGAAGCCGAATCGAAGGCGGTTGGGGGACGGTGTGGGGAAGCGACGGCAATTCTGGATCACTTGACGGACCCTGTCGAGGGGTTGACATTCACGCGCGATGGCCTCGATGTGTTCATCGATCAGCCCTACAATCAAGCCGCGTTGGCATCGGTGGAATCGCATTGCGGGCGGACCGATGCCGCCACTAAACGGCTCACCGCTCTCTCGACTCGCAATGACGTTGCGACGCTCGTATTCACCCACGCCGATGGGTTAAGGCTGCAGGGCGCGGTACCGCGGCAGGCCGCAAATTCAAGCTGGAATGCGGCGATGGCCGGCCTGATTGAAATCGAGTTGGGCCATCCGGAGAAAGCGATGCCACTACTGAAGACATCGCTGCTGCTGCCAGATCGCAACCTTGCGCATCACTTCGCGCGAGTCGCGCTCGCCAGAATCAAACAGTGACGGTCTCGGTGCCGCGCGCCCGAGCGCGGCCAGAAATTCCTTGAGCACGGTCCGCCCTTCTTGTGGACAATAGGAGCAAGGAACATCGGGATCGGGATGAGAAATCTGTTGGTTCTTGTAATGGCCGCTGTGCCGCTTGCGGCGCAAGTGGATTATTCGCGGGAGGTCCATGCTGTACTTGCCGGGAAGTGCCTGGCGTGCCACAGTCAGGAGAAGCGTTCCGGCGGTCTTTCGCTGGCCACGTATGCGGACGTGCTCAACGGCGGTCGCAGCGGAGCCGCCGTAAAACCGGGGAAGAGCGGCGACAGTCTGCTGATCCAGCGGCTTAACGGTCCCGTCTCGACTCGCATGCCGATGGGCGGCCCGGCGTTGAGCGCTGCCGAGATCGGGATTCTGAGCACGTGGATCGACCAGGGGGCCAGAACGGCGGCCAACGCGGCGGCCGCGAAAGCCAGGTGGGAGGCGCCGCTTTCCCTGACGCGCCCCAAGGTGCCGGAGTCTCCGTGGAAGAGTTGGTCGCAGCCCCTGGACCGCTTCACCGCGAGCTATCTGTCACGGCACGGCGTGACGGAACCGCAGCCGGTTGCCGACGCGATCTTTGCGCGGCGAGTTCACCTGGATGCCCAGGGGCTGCTGCCTTCGCCCCAAGCATTGCGTGCGTTCCTGGCCGATACGGCGAGCGATAAGCGCAGCCGGTTGGTGGCGAGCCTGCTGGCCGACGACCAGAAGTACGCGGAGAATTGGATCTCGTATTGGAACGATCTGCTGCGCAACGACGAGGGCGTGACCTACTACTCCGAAACCGCGGGGCGCAAAAGCATCACGGACTGGCTGCTGGCGTCACTGGCGGCCAATAAGCCGTACAACGAAATGGTGTCGAAGCTCTTGAACCCGACCGAACCAGGCGACCCGGACGGTTTTCTGATCGGCGTGAACTGGCGCGGCACGGTCAGCGCCAGCCAGACGCCCGCACTGCAAGCGGCGCAGAACACGGCGCAGGTGTTTCTAGGTGTGAATCTGAAATGCAATTCCTGCCACGACAGCTTCATCAGCAAGTGGAAGCTGAAGGACGCTTATGCGCTGGCGGGA